>JBDGRL010000001.1:0-2138 GCA_042218065.1 Candidatus Magasanikiibacteriota bacterium
TGTCCTCCCCGTTGATAAAGACCGACGGACTATCGGCAGTGGTCTCCGCCGTTACTTTCAATGTTCCGGGTTTGTTCGGGTCGATACAATCTTCTTTGGACAGACTACCTGCCCCGTCCGGCATAGTTTCTGGACAATTCAGCCCTTTCTTGCGACAAAAGTCGCAAAACTCTTCTTTGCTCATTCCATCGGAGCTATCTTCATTGACATTCGTATCTCCGGAAGTATCGGTTCCGACATCAGCCAAGACGTCGGATCTGGAATCCACGGACACGTCTTTGTGTCCGTTGTTGTTTCCATTTCCGGAACTGCTGCCATTGCATCCGGAAAGGAAGATGACTGGCAGCCAGAAGGTCAACAGCAACAAAATCGCAAACAAGAGAGTCAGCTTGACTTCAGTCTTTTTCTTTTCGTTGATCCACATGGTAGACCTCCAAAAGAGGGAGTCCACTTTAATTAGGCAGGCTTCAACCTGCGGCGATAAAGCCAGCTTAAAGTTAAGCAAGCTACAACGCCGCAGGTTATTCTCTACACGCATTTTCCTCCTTTATTCTAAAGAGCTTTATCCTAACCTTAGGATAACAATAAAACTTAGCATAAATAAAGGGGTTTGTCAACGGCGGTTTTCCACAATATAACTTGTTTTTGTCTTAATTACAGTAAAAAATTATTTTTAAAATTGGTAATTAAGGTTGACTACATAAAGAGATAAGTATATACTATAATCACAATTAAAAGATAAAAAATGAATATCAACAAAACGAACAAAATAGAAAATAAAAAAAGAGAGCTATTACAAAAGTTGAAACAAAATGATATAGATATTGCTCAACTATTAGAACTTTACAGAGAAGATGACATATGGACTCAAGTAAAAGGTATTTGGCCCGAAGACAGCAAGGATGCATTAGAATATCAAAAGGATATAAGGGGGGAATGGAGAGAATAGTATTGGATACAAATGCAGTTATATACTATTTGCAAAATGACTCAAAGGCAGTTTCTGTAATTGAAAATCTAAAAGATAAAGATTTATATCTTTCTACTATTACGGAAACGGAGGTATTTTCCAAACAAGACCTCGCTATTGACCGTATAATAAAAATTGACACGTGGTTGTCTAACATGAGTTTTGTGCCGGTCGATTCAGTAATAGCAAGAAAGGCTGCTAGTTTAAGGAGAGAATACAATCTGGATGTACCCGATGCCATAATTGGTGCTACTAGTTTGTTTGTAGATGCTACTGTAGTTTCTAGAGATGACGATTTTGATGGTGTGGACGAGGTAGAGATTATTAAATGTTAAAAGTTAGTTCTTTATTGGTTTGTTAGAAATAATACTCCAACCTCCAAAATCTACTCCGTAAACCGCTACTGTTGTAAACAAAAGAAAACACAGACAGGAGTACAAAGAATAAGAGAATGTCTACCGGCAGAAGCAAACAATATCTCTATCAACGGAGAAACCGGCTTCGCCCGTAACTATGACCAAGGTTTACTCCAGTCCGATCCCAACAAAGAATTTGCAGGTGCTGTTGCCGGGAACTGGGACGGTTTGGTGTCTATAGGCAAGTTCTCCGTCACTGTCAGATTCTTTGCTTACGCCGACAAAAACAGAATGCCGATCAAAAAAATAATAATGGACTGGGGTGACCAACCTGTTGAACAAGTGCAATCTAATGCAAAGAACGGGTTGTACAAGAACAGGAAGCCATTTTGTGGAGCTAGTCAGTCTCAGTGCTATAACGCAAATAAAAGCGGAAAACCAAAAACCGGTATAACCTGCACAAAAGATAGTCAATGCCAGCAAATGAATGATGATTGGTACTGTAACGACGGTCAGGTTTCACCCGGAGAAGGGTCTGACTTAAATGGCACTTCAACCATACCCAAATCCTTCGGCAATGCAGAGAGAGCCTGCCAAAAAGGCTTCTTTGAGTACAAACACACTTACTCCTGCAGTCCATCCGATATAATAAAATATGGACAAACAGTAAAAGAGGCTACAAAGGTACCTACAAACTTAAGAAACAATCCATTTATAAACTCCAATGACAACAATGATTACTATGACGGCCTAAGAGAAAGACTACTCGATAAAGGGCTGGACCTAAACAACGACGAAGTCTGCGTCTACCG
>JBDGRL010000010.1:0-1852 GCA_042218065.1 Candidatus Magasanikiibacteriota bacterium
TACTTAAGCTTGCCTAATTAAGGCAAGTTTTTTATTATTAAAATAACTTCATCATTATACTGAATGACAAATTGCATATATAAAACAAAATTACCAAACCAAAAGTATGGACACTTAATACCTCCTGAGGACTCAGTCATGATTGATAAAGATAATGAAGTCTTTTGTGTTGCAGATGGTGTTACTCGTGATGTTGGTGGAACTATTACAGATGACAAAAAAGATATTTTGATAGATTATCCCAACCTTAGTGGTGCAAGATTGGCAGCTGACACTTTTACCTGTACTTTTGTAGATTATTTACAGACAAATAATAGCTTACAAGCTCTCAAGACAGCTTTTTGTAAAGGAAATGATAAAATAAGGGAACTGAACAGACAAAGAGAAATTGATTACATTGAAAATGATTACTATTCGTGTGTAGCTAGTGGGGGTATAGTATTAGACCAAACTTTGTATTGGGGTGCCATTTGTGATTGTGGTGTTGCTGTTTTTAGTGAGTCAAGTGAATTGAAATTTAAAACTCCAGATTACAAAAAGGCTTTTGATGAATATGAAGAAAATGAAATCAAATCCTCTGATTTCAACTGGTCTATGCCAGAATATAGAAAAATTATTAGATCAGAATATAGGAATAATACAGAATACAAAAAAAGCAAAGAGTACGAATCTTTTGGTGTGTTGACCGGAGAGCAAGAAGCTGAAGAATTTATGCATTTTGGTAAGGTAAATCTAGGGAAAAATGATTTGGTGTTATTTTATTCTGATGGCTTTTTGGATTATTTTAGCCGTAGTGATTTTTTTGAAGTAATAAATCAAGATAGTGCTAGTAAAATTGAACAGAGTTTGATTCCTTACTCAATGAAATTAGCTAAAAAAAATTATAAGAAATACGGAAAAGAGAGGTCGATTATTGTTATTAAAGTCTAAATAAAGTGGATTTTATTTTGTTTAATAGATTTAATTTATCCAACTAAAACAGTTCGAACTTGGTTCAATAAAGGGAGCTACTTGCATTCAGTGTGTTAGTTTTTTAAAATTATCCAAAAGAAAATGAATACTTCAAAGTTCAAACAATTTTCATCATAGGCAGATAAAATGTCGCAAAAAACTCCTGAAAATTTAAACGATTTGTCAGAATCTGAGAAAAGAATTATAAAACAAGTAAGAAAAGGAGGGTCGGGTGATACGAACAAAAATGAAGATCTCGATGATCAAAAAAATTCTCAAAAATATATTTCACCACCTTTTTTGAGAAAAATTTTTAATATAGTTTTCCCAATTAATTTATTGTTTGCCCTATTGGGACTGGTTGCTCTGTGGTTAAATGATATAGTTTGGGCAAGTAAACATTATCCAGGTTTTTATGTAGCTAGAGAATGGGATAATTTTAAGGTAACCACCTATGATAAGTTTAAATACAAAATAGCAGAATATCCTGATTTATGGTCAAGTATGCTTAATGTGCTTGATTCGCTTTTTATATTTTCAGCTATTTTAGTAGCACTTTTATTATTACTTGAAAAAAAGTATAAAAAATACTCTTATCCATTACTTGCTATTTATCTGTTATTTATTTTAAATTATTTTACTACATTTCCCTTCATTGGTTTTATTCCATATGCAAGCGCTCTAATTTCTATTTTTTTATTTCCTGTCATATATTTTATATTCACTCGAAAATACAATATGAGGTTGAGAACGAAACTTTATAAAGTTTCTATATTAAGTTATTTAATTCCCCCATTTATTGGTTTAGCACTTATAATTATACTAATTATACTAGGTTTAATTTTATCAGTTTAATGATGTACCCTTCACCAAAACAGTTCGAACTTGGTGCAACAAAGGG
>JBDGRL010000011.1:0-1689 GCA_042218065.1 Candidatus Magasanikiibacteriota bacterium
ATCAGTGATGTTGATAAGTGCCGTCAAAGAAAGCAGTGTAAATTTTTGTCGTGTCGGGAAATTTTGTTGAGAGTGTAGTTAGTTTTATTATTTTTGCAGCAATGCAGGTATTGTTTTTAATAACCGCTACCATCCTAGTGGGGCTGAGAAAGAAAAATATTTTCCAAGGATTAATCAAAAACACGACCACAATGAAAAAAGCAGCCGGTATTATTCTAATCTTAACCAGTTTCTACATGTTCGGTATTTTCTTATTCTTAGGTATGTAATCAAATATTATGAAAAAAGCGTTTCTTATTCCGTTTATCGTTATAATACTGGGCGGAGCAATTGGTGGATATTTTTTATTTTCAGCCCAGAGTTCGTCTGGGCAGCAAGTGATTAAAACAAAAGACTTAAAAAAGCTGACTCTAAAAATAGAAGGTATGTCCTGTATTGGTTGTAAAAGATCGACAGAAGGTTCCGTCGCTTCTATGCGGGGAGTAAAAAAGGTGAATGCCGATCTGGGATCCAACTCGGGAATCGTCGTCTATAATCCACAAAAAATAAACAAAAAGGAAATTGTGAATAACTCCATCTTCAGCGTCTATCCGGCTGTAATCCAAAAGGATCAAAAGTATAAAAATGAAAACTAAAAACATAATTGTCACAACACTGGTGATCGCGCTCTTTGTAGTCTCCGCTTATTATTCTCAACAATATACGGCTCAACTAAAGCAGTTTATCGGCGGCGATAATATTTACAGCATGTCGATCTATGTGTTGATCACCATTATTGCGATTGTAGTGGCTCCGATAGGAACCGTACCTTTGGTACCTATGGTCGGTAATATGTGGGGTTGGTTTGTGGGTGGATTACTTAGTATTATCGGTTGGACTGTAGGCGGCATAATAGCCTTTGTGTTAGCAAAAAAGTATGGATATCCCCTTGTAAGCAGACTAGCTTCCGTTGAAAAAATACAAAAAATAGAGTCTAACTTGCCCGAAAAGTCCAGATTTTGGTTAGTAGTATTTTTACGGATGGCAATACCGGTGGATGTGCTCAGCTATGGCTTGGGTTTGTTCAGTAAAATGAATACTTGGAAGTATGCAGCGGCTACTTTCATAGGAGTGTCGCCATTTGGCTTTTTAATGGCTTATGCCGGCACTGCTCCATTATGGTTTCAAATTTTAGCGATAGCTTTAGGTGTGGTTGCTTTTCTGGTAGGAAGTATAGTAGCTAAAGAGGAGTATAATAAGAAAAACCGGAATAAAACTTAATTTTTTACCGTAGATGTGGATAAGTACCGAAAAACGGCCAAAAGTGAATTTTTGTCGGGGCGGTCGGACTTGAACCGACGACCTCTGCGTCCCAAACGCAGCGCTCTAGCCAACTGAGCCACGCCCCGTATGTGTCGTGCCGGGGGAGGGAATCGAACCCACGACACCAGGCTCTTCAAGCCCGTGCTCTACCACTGAGCTACCCCGGCATTCGGCATAAAAATAAAGTATTAACGAAATTGCATGTTAAGGGCTAGATTTTAGTAATATTACTCTTTAATTACTAGGAATCAAAGAAATCTAGTGCAGGTACACTTCTAATTGGTTACCTTGAGTTTGACTCACTAGCAACCAATTAGAAGTGTACCGAACTCAGTGGACCCCAGGGGATTCGAACCCCTGACCTCCGCCGTGCAAAAGCGGTGCTCT
>JBDGRL010000012.1:0-70517 GCA_042218065.1 Candidatus Magasanikiibacteriota bacterium
AAATAAAACTAGAAGACTACGGAGCTCCTAGACTGAAAAGAAGAGGTAGAGGAAACCATTATGTAAAGATAAATGTAGAAGTGCCGGAAGATGTTAGTGGTGAGACAAAAGAGTTGGTTGAGGAGTTGGAAGAGGAACTTTAAAACATTTGGTTACAATTTAATCATTTAAGAGTCTTGCATTTTCGCAAAACTTTTTTATAATTAAGGATAAATTGACTATATTATAGCTAAGTGTTATATTAAAATTGATTTATTTGATTGTTGTAAAAAACCTTTTCCATGGCAATAGTAGGGATTGGGGTTATAAATTTTACTGAACTGGTGGTCTTTGAGTTTAGTTACTATTAACCCTCAATAATTTTTAATGTTAAAAGACTATTACGAAACTTTAGGAGTAGATCAAGACGCTTCTCAAGAAGAGATAAAAAAAGCATACCGAAAAAAAGCTCACAAGTATCACCCGGACAAAGAAGGTGGTGATGAAGAAAAGTTCAAAGAAGTGAATGAGGCTTATCAGGTATTAAGTGACGAAGAAAAAAGACAACAGTATGACCAGTTTGGTGAGAATTTTGACCAAGCCGGTTTCGGCGGTGGCCAAGGTGGCGGCTTCAACTGGGAAGATTTTGCTCGACAAGCTGGACAGCAAAGTAGTAGAAAAGGCGCTAATAAAAAAAGTCAAAAAAAGCAATCTAGTAAAGGAAGAGGCTTCTTTCGTTTTGGGGTATTAGTTGCTTTTATATTATTTTCATTAATTTGGGGGGCGGTCAGTAACTCCAGCTCAGAAAATAGTGTTAATACAGATACTAATAACACAGCAATAGAAGAGAAAAGAAAACGAACTTATGATGAAAAAGCAAACAAAGCTTTAACAGGGAGAGAAAAATGCAAGAAAGGGTATGTCCTGTCTTTAGATAATGAAAGGTGTATAAAAATTCCTAGAAATGCTCACGCTGTAGATAGTCCAACTGATGTTTGGTTATGTAATGATGGTTATAAGGAAGTGGAGAATAGATGTGTTAAAAAGGGAGGCAAAAGGTATAAGAGAGTCGGTAAATATAGATGCACAATGAATCATTACAATAGTGCCGTTAAACTACGACCAGATAAATCTAAGAAAAGAAGGTTAAAAAATGTGAAGCAAAGTTTACAATCTAAGGCTAATCGAATAGAAGAGTTAAGAAATGAAATTGATAACTTGAATGTTACTAGGCACTCTTCTCAATATAAAATTAATAAATATAATCGGAAGGTCAATAAATTAGATAAGATGATAGATAATTATAATGAAAGGAAAAGGTTCTATAATAGGATCCGAAGGGATTATAATCCAAAAGCAAACACTTACAACAATTACCTTGAAGAAAATTGTAATAAAGTTGAATATTAAATTTTATTCGTACAACAATGGAAAATGAAGTAAGTAAAGGTTATTTACAAAATGCTATAGAGGAACTGAATAAGGATATAGGCGTCAAAAAAGAAGTGGATAGCAATGAAATAATTAGCAAAATAGAAGAAGGTAACACAAAAGAGGCTGTAGACTTGATATCTCAACAACTAGATTTACCCGTTAAATTAAATATATTAAAGGTTCCAGAAGGATATAGCCCACCAAAATCCGAAGATATAAATTTTCAAAGCACTGATTTAACAAGAGTAAAAAGCCATAAAAATAAAAAAGGTACGGAAGGAATAACAGCTCAAGTTGAAATTCCCGGTAATCTTCCCAATTATGGGTCTACTAGGTTAATAGACTTCCCTATAAGGGTGAAGATAAGTGAAAGTTCTACTAAGCATCCTTTCTCCTTTGCGACTGTTGTTGCTCACGAATTAGCTCATATATTGCTGTATTCTCAAAATAGAGACTACAAGGATAATGAGTTTTATACTGATTTAGCTATTTTAATGTTAGGGTTTAGAGATGTGTATAATAAAGGCAGGGAAGTAAGTGAGACAAAGAGTACTCGTTTGGAAAATAAAATTATTCACAAAACCAAAACTACTACATATGGCTATTTAGAAGAAGAACAGTTTGAATTTGCAGTAAAAGAGATAAAATCCTTATTAACACAAAAAATACAAGAGAGAAATAGATTATTAAATAGAACAAAAAAAGTTGAAAAAAAGTTGGTAAGTTATAAAAGATCTGTTTATAGATTCAATAAGTTTCTTAATTATATTGAAACTGACTATAAAGGAGAGATATCCCAAAAAGATATGAATAAGATATCAAGCTTTTTTCACTCGGATTTTATTGACAATTTAGAGCAAGTAATAGAAAAAAATGAAAAAAAGATAGAAAAATTAGAAGGTTTTTGTGAAGATATAAACCATTTCGATAGACGCAAAATGGACAGGATTGAGTCCTGTTTTTCCAAAATAGACAAAATTTTTCACTCTATAGAAGAAAAAAGAAGTTCTGTAAATAAAAAAGTCAGGCTTCTGAGAAAATATGTTAATTTTTTCAAATTAGCAATGGTATACATGAAATCCTTTTTGAAATTTAACTCTTTCTTTTATTGGTCTTATTAAAATTTCAAGCAAGCTGAGTGTTACTATTCCTTATTGACAACCTACCTGAACTCCCCCTCTATAACCTCCGGCTCCATAACTCCTATCTCGTATTTATAATACTCAATATCTGGAATCGGATTTAGCAGATAAATTGGTTTTTTCATAATATAAGCTCAGCTCATCTCTTTTTTTAATTATCCTTCTCATCAAATTCCAAATTAACCCCTTCCGGCAGCATACCGGGTCTGATTGCATGGCTGTATTTTAGTATAGCCACAAAGAAGGTGCCGCCGATGGCATTGCCAAGGGTCGACCAGATGATAAACTTGAGATAATCTATGATTGTAATTTTTGCAGAAACGAATAAGCCAGATAGTACTTCTACTGATCCGACGATAGAGTGGTGAAATCCTGCCACTCCGATACCGAAAGTAATCAGTGCTACGATAAATATCTTACTTAGCGTATCATCAGCTCCAGTTACTAGCCATGCAAGCAATCCCATCATCCAACCTGCCATTGTGGCACTGGCGAGAATTATCCACCAGTTGTCTGCTGTCATTTCATGAGCAAAATGGACCAGAATATCAGCGGATATAATCTCCATCTGAGGTCCAATTATCGATAAAATCAAAGCAAAAATACCAGCTCCAACAATATTAGCAGAGAATACTATACCCCACAATCTCGCTAATAGCTTGAAGCTAGCTTTTCCTTTTAGTACTGGTACTACAGCTAAAGTGGTGTGTTCTGTGAAAAGTTCTGATCGACCCAAAATTACGAAAATAAATCCTACCGGGTAAGCTAGAGAGTAAAGGAGCTTGACGATATTTTCAGGAAATATTCCCTGGGTCAAAGACACTACCACACCCATAATCAAAAGACTGAAGCCTACATCTAGCCCGGCAGAGAGAGCCGAGAAGAATAGACCCTTGGCTGGACGGCACAGCTCAGCCAATCCTTCTTCTACTTTTTTATTGAGAATTTTTTCATAAGGACGTTTTACTTGCTCGCCCTCTTTTCTATTTTTCTTCATTTTAGGTGTGTTTATCAAGAATTTTATTTACTACTGCATCGGCTTCTTGATTATCTTCTCGTTTAACGTGGCTTATTTCTACTTTATCAAATTCATGGGTTAAGTTCCAAGCTTGGACAAAAAGTGACTGAATACTCTCATCTTTTACCCGCCAGTCACGGTTTAGCTGTTGGGCTACCAGCTTGCTGTCGGTATATAACTCTATCTCATCAGCGTTCATTTGTTTTGCTTTTTTTAGTGCGTGTATTATGGCTGTATATTCAGCAAAATTGTTGGTCTGATCTTCTAGAAACTCGCCGAACTCTTCGATAGTCTCTCCGTTTTTATTTTTTATCACTACCCCCGAAGCGGCAGGTCCCGGATTACCCCTGGAGCCACCGTCAGTATATATAATTAATTTTTTACTCATAAGAAATAAATTTCTTAAATTTTTGTAACCGTACCCGTCCGTACATATTTATGGGTTTTGAGTCTGAAGCGGGCACAGTCTGAGCTTTGCTCAGGAGCGGAAGACTCAACCTCGGAGTTGCCACGCCGGGGCAACGAGAATGAATAAATAAGTACGGACGGGTACGGTTCAAGCTTTACGGATATCTTCGATCGTAAACTGAAGCTCACGATTTCCATTCCACTCATTTACACTGATATCGAATACCACATCTACCTTATCTCCCTTGCTTAGCTCATCGGCCCAGTTTAGATCTCGGCTGTCGGCACACAGATTCCAGCCTATGAACTTATGCATTTTTCTCTTTTCGTGTGTTGCCATAAATGTAAGGTGGTTGTTATTCGATCCCACCGGTTTTACCGATTGTACTTCCAGCTCTTCTGCTAGGTACTTCGGCTTTCTGTTTCCTTTTCCAAAGGGTTTGAACTGTTGTAGTATATCATAAAGTTCCCAGTCTACGTGCTTCATTTTTATCTTTGAATCAATTACTATTTTTTTCTTTAGATCTTCCTTGTCGGTTTCTTGTTTGAATTTATCTATTAAATCTTCTTTGAAATCTTCAAGTGTATCGTTTTCAGATAAGGTAAAGCCGCAAGCCATAGGATGGCCCCCGAAAGTAGAGAAGTAATGGTCCATATCTTGAAGTGCTTCTACTATATTAAACCCCTCTATGCTTCTGCCCGAGCCGGTGTATTCCCCTGATTTGTAGGTTACAGCTATTGTCGGCTTGTGATGTTTTTCCTTTATCTTGCTGGCGATAAGCCCGGTAAGCCCCTTTTTCCAACCCTCGCCTCGGACAAATAGTAACGGCTGATCTTGTTGTTCTTCTATCTGCCTTTCGACTTCTTGCATATTTTCCTTTACCATCTGTTGTCGGTCTCTGTTATTTTGGTTTAGCTCATCAGCCAAATCTATCGCTTCTATCTCATCGTCCGTGACCATCAGCCTGTAAGCTACATTGGCGTGGTTTATGCGTCCGGCTGCGTTTATCCTGGGGGCAATTTGGAAAGCTATAGTGCCGCTGTCTATCTCTTGTTTCATGTTGCCGTCCTCTTCCATAATACTGGCTTCGAGCAATAGTTTTTGCAGACCTATTCTTTTGGTTTTATTTAGTACTATAAACCCGTGCTTGGTCAGTGTTCTAGCTTCGCCTTTCAGCGGCACCATATCAGCTACATTGGCGATAGCTACGAGATCCAAAAGCCACTTCTCAAATCCCTCATGAGAGTGCTCACTTTCCAGTCTATCGTCTTGTTGTTTGTCTTTTCTTAGCAGACCTTGGGCTAGCTTGAAGGCTACTGCGCCGCCGCTTAGGGTCTGGTCCGGATAGTTTTCTTCTTCTATCTTTGGGTGTAGAGTTGCAAAGGAGTCGGGGGTTTGCTCTGGAATGGAGTGGTGGTCGGTAATGATTACATCCATATCGTGTTCATTTGCGACTTCTACCTCTTCTTTATCACTGATGCCACAATCGCAGGTGATGATAAGATCAACATTGTCATCTGCAAAAACCTCGATTGCACCTTTGTTTAGCCCGTATCCTTCTGTCTCGCGATTGGGTAGGTAGACATCCAGGTTTTCTGCTCCTAATGCTTCGAGTGTTTCATCTAGTATTGCAGCTGCGGAGACACCATCTGCATCATAGTCTCCGAATATCATTATGCTTTCATCTTCGTCTATAGCAGAGAAGATTCGCTCTACCGCGGTTTCCATCTCGCCAAATAAAAAAGGATCATGAATATCTTCGCTATAGTCGGGGTTTAAAAACTCATCTATTTCTTCTTGGCTGCGAATACCTCTGTGATAGAGAAGACGGGCTACCACTTCTGGTAGCTCAGGGTGTTCATCGTAAAATTCTTGAGGAGGTTCATCTTTAAGTTCCCAAATTTTTTCAGACATAGCTGTTAATATCTAAGTGCCGGCAAGATAGTAAAGAAGAGCATACCGAGCACTCCTATGACCGTCATAATTATTGTGAGAATTCGTTTATTTTTCTTTTTCATAGAGATTTAGTTACAATTTGATTATATCTTAAAAATTTTATCGCTTCAACACGGACATATACGCCTCCTTGGGTATATCGACGCTGCCGTGCTGTTGCATTTTCTTTTTTTGTTCTTTTTGCCGCTCCAGCAGCTTTCTCTTTCTAGTCACATCACCGCCGTAGAGGTCTTCCGTGACATTTTTTCTTCTGGCGGATAGATGTTCGGCTGCCACTATATCACCACCTACTGCTGCTTGTATCTTAAGTTTAAACTGTTGTCGCGGCAGAGTATCCGCCAGAGATTCCACCACCTTTCTTCCAACTTGTTGAGCTTGGTCCTCCCATACCAGCAGTGATAGTGAGTCTACTTTTTCTTCTGCCACTAGTACATCCATTCGTACTACATCAGCTTCTCGGTACTCATCAAATTCATAGCTGAGGGATGCGTACCCTTTGGAGGCAGATTTTAGCTTATCGTAAAAGTCTGTAATCAGTGCAGCTAAAGGCATTTTATATGTCAGTATCACCCGTTGTGTATCATCAGTATTTAAATGCTCTCTAGTATGGTAGTTTCCTTTTTTATTTTCCAACAGTTGCATCACATCACCGATATATTTTTCCGGGGTCAGTATTTCTACATCCATCCAGGGTTCTTTAATGGTGTCAATTTTTGGTCTCTCCGGTAGGTCCTCAGGACTTTTGACATTTATCTGTTCACCGTCGGTTTTTGTGACTTTGTATTCCACCGAAGGGACTGTAGCAACGATATTTAGATCGAACTCGCGCTCCAGACGTTCTTGGAAAATCTCTAAGTGCAGCATACCTAAAAAACCGCACCTAAAGCCATAACCCAAAGCAGGCGAGTGGTCCGGCCGATAAGTAAGTGCAGAGTCACTAAGCTTGAGCTTTTCTATTGCTTTTCTCAGATCTTTTGATTCATCGCCCTCTTGTGGAAAGATACCGGCAAAAACTCTTGGTTTTACTTCTTTGTACCCGGGTAGAGGCTTATCAACGGGACTTCCTTGATTAGTGATTGTGTCTCCGACTTGTACTTTGTTTATATCTTTCAAATCGGTGACTAAGTATCCTATTTGTCCTGTTTCTAGCTTTTCTTTTTCTTGCATTTTAGGGGAGTGGTAACCAGCTGCCAGTACTTTTGTCTCAGCTCCTGAGCGCATTAGCTCAATCTCTTCGTCTGTTTCAGCTTGACCCTGCATAACTCGTACTGAGGCGACTACACCTCGGTAATCATCATAGTGAGAGTCAAAAATAAGCGCCTTCAGCTTGTCCGAGTCGGGGCTTATATCCGGCGGAGGTGTTCTATCTACTACAGCATCTAAAACCTCTTCTACACCTTCTCCTGTTTTGGCGGAGCAAGTTAAGATATCATCTATGTCACAGTTGAGAAGTTCAGCCAGCTCGATTTTTCGTTTGTCTAAATCAATATTATCCAAATCTATCTTGTTCAACACCGGTATGACCTCTAAGCCTTGCTCTTGGGCAAGGTACAGATTAGCGATAGTCTGGGCTTGGACGCCCTGAGAAGCATCGACCAGCAAGATTACACTCTCTACAGCTGCAAGAGATCGGGACACTTCATAGTTAAAATCGACATGGCCCGGTGTGTCTATCAGGTTTAAGGTGTGGTCTCTGTATTTCATACGGACAGGCTGCAGCTTGATAGTAATACCCCGTTCTTGTTCTAGATCCATAGTGTCTAGGTGCTGGTCCGACATTTCATCATCTCTGATGGTTTTGGTCATCTCCAAAAATCGGTCTGCCAGAGTAGATTTGCCGTGATCTATGTGAGCTATTATTGAGAAGTTTTTTATTTTATTTTCTTTGCTCATTTTTATTTGTTTGGCGGTTAGTTTAGCAATTTTTTGAATTTTAGTAAAGATAAGATTCTTGCGTATTTATAAGGTTTATTTTTTATATTTCATCCGGCTCGTCAACTTCTGCTTCAATGTCAGTCCAACTTAAGTATTTTCGCTTTGCGCTAGATTGTAGCTGTTGTAGCTCTTTCGTTTTTAGTAGATACGAGATTAGGATATAAACCATCAGTCCCAATCCTCCTAAAATTAGACCATAGAAGAAAGTGAGAATCATACCTTCAAAGTTTGTTAATCGATTAAGATAAGGTTCAGCTAGATACATTGTCAGCCACATGAAGATGCTAGCAGGTGTGATTTTAGCTATGAGCTTGAGGAGTTTGCTCTCGCGTATTGATCCTAATTTGTTTCTCAACAAAAGCCAAAGCAGTGCGAACTGGCATATCATAGAAATCGAAAACGCCATCGCTAGACCGCTGATCCCAAAGCTGTCCTTTAGCAACAGTGCGGCCACCAAATTTATAATCATTCCTATTGTTGCAACTACAAATGGACCCCATGTATCCTTCAGTGCAAAAAAGCCTCGGATAAGCACAGGGATCAAACTCTGAGCAAAGAGAGATACTGAAAAGAAGGCAAGTGCTGATGCGGTCTGCTTTATAGACTGCCGGTCAAATTTACCGGAACCAAAAACCACTTCTACTATCTCGACTCTAAGCAGAATAAAGAGAATTGTTATTGGTATGATCAAAAATAATACCTTTCGGATGGTGCTGACTAGAAGCTCAGTCATATCTTCCGCTTTTTCTTTTGCTATCAGCTCGGAGAGAGCAGGAAAAGAGGCAAGAGCAAATGAGTAACCTATAATTCCTACAGGAAAGTACTGTATATTTTTTGCAAAATTAAAGATAGTTAGGCTTCCTGCAGCCAAGGTTGAGGCGAGGATTGTCATAATCAAAAAATTCATCTGATTTGCTGCCAGACCCAGAGTTCTGGGGATCATCATTTTACCTATTTTTTTCAGATGCGGATTGTGCCAGGGAAGAATAAATTTATACTCAAAACCGAGATGAAACAAAGTGGGAACTTGTATTGCTAGATGCAGGAAAGCGCCTAAAATTACACCCCAAGCAAGACCAATTTCTCCAAAGTGAGGAACGAAAAATAATGCTCCTGCGATAATCCCTAGGTTATACACTACAGGAGTAAAGGAGTAAACTATGAATGATTTAAATGACTGCAGTACACCGCTGGCGATGCTACTAAGCCCCAACAAGATTGGGCTTAAAAACATCACTCGGGTCATTTTTATTGTTAGATCTAATTTTTTTCCGCTATAACCCGGAACCACCCACTGCATTAATTGTGGGGTGAAGATGAATAAAATAGTACATATGACAATGAGTGATATTCCCAATATATTCAACACCCCGTTAGTGACCTTCCAGGCCTCGTCCGTATCATCTTCTAGAAGCTCTTTAAACACCGGGATAAAACCGGCAGATAAAGCTCCGACGACCAGCATATTATATACCAAATCCGGCACACGAAAGGCTGCAAAATAAGCATCCAAAGTATTCCCAGCTCCGAACTGGTGGGCAAAAATTTTATCCCGCGCTAAACCGATAAAACGGGAGACTAAAGAAGCTGCCCCTACTGCAATAGCGGCTCCGGTAGTGCTTTTAATTTTACTTTTAATCAGTTTCTTTATCATTTATTCGGGATAACTATATCCAGAGAACCAATCTCTGTGCCGGGTTGTTCCGGGTTGTTTTCCAGATACAGACTTCCCACTATCCCCCCCTTACTAAAGCCGATTTGTTTAATATCTTTTTTGTCAGCTGTGCTATTTACCGTAAAGCCGTTCTTTTTTAGCTCGGTAGTATAAAAATCTTTTACGAAGTCTGGCTCGGCTGATATATTTCTCCATTCAATCACGATCTTGTTTTGCCTTTTTTTGGTCGGCTGATTCATTAAATAGAGAAACTCCGAAAATATATTCTTTTTCTCGGTCGAATCTTTTGCGTTCAGGTAGTTTTTAAGCTCAACCGGGGAGTCTTCTTGTAGTATCACGTGAGCAGAGACCAGGAAGAATTTAGGCACTATATCTGAGACTTTCGCTAGAAAGGTTTTGTTATTCTGAGAAGCCACTGCTATTCTGCTGATGCTGTCTTGTTCATATACCGGTACTCCTTCGGGTAGGCTTTTTGGTACTTTTTTTACCTCTTTTAGGTGTGGTGAAGAAGCAAATTTAATCAACCCCAAAAAGCTAATAATCAGTAGAATAATAAAGAAACAACCCTTACCGCAGCTTCTCTTTAGGCAAGAACCTTTCTCTTCTAGCTCTTGTACTGCTGGCCCTTTTACCTGAACATCATTGTCTTCCTTGCGCATAGATATAGTTAAAAGCAATAATTAGGATATCAGAAATAGGGGTTATTGTACAGATCATCTCCTCCTTAATTACAACTGTATAATTAGACTTATTATTTCTTAGTTAGTTTGCTATACTTCAAATGATAAATAAATAAAATTAATTTTATGCAGCTACAATTTTGCGGGGCCGCAAGAGAGGTCACGGGATCTTGTCATTTGTTGGAGACGGAAGATAAAAAGATCTTATTAGACTGCGGGATGTTCCAAGGTGGCAAATATGCAGATAAGAAAAACTGGGATGATTTCCCTTTTGAGCCTAAAGAGCTAGATGCAGTTTTAGTTAGTCACGCTCACTTGGACCATGTAGGAAGACTGCCCAAGCTAGTCAAAGAGGGTTATTCGGGCCCGATCTATATGACCGAAGGCACTGTCGCGCTGACAAAGATCGTATTGGAGGATGCTCAAAAAATAATGGAGCACGATAAGGATCAAAAAGATGATCCTGTACTTTACAGTAAAGAGGATGTAAATAAAGTAATGGAGCTGGCCAAAGACGTAGTATATGATAAGGAGGTTAGATTATTTGATGATATAACAGCTAGATGGAAAGATGCCGGTCATATTTTAGGCTCCGCTTTTATAGAAATTGAAGCTCAGGATAAGAATATAGTGTTCTCGGGTGATATCGGTAATACGGATGTGCCTATTCTCAGAGAAACCAGAGAGATGGGGGAGGTCGATGTATTAATTACAGAGTCTACCTATGGTGATGAAAAACATGAACCTAGAGATAAATCTACCGAGGTAATGCTTGATTTGATAAAAAAAGCCTGCAAAAACGATGGCACGATAATGATCCCGGCTTTTTCAATAGAGAGGACACAAGAGCTGCTGTATGCACTACATCAAATTTCCGAACACTCAAACAATGATCTTTTGGACGGGCTGCCGGTATATCTAGACAGCCCGATGGCGATCGATGTAACTGAGGTGTTTGAGGATTATCCTAAGTATTATGACGAAGAGGCTTATCAGCATTATGTAAAAGAGAATGATATAATGGATTTGCCGAACTTAGAGTTTACTTATGATCGTAAAGCTTCCAAAAAAATAAACAGCAAACAACCGCCCAAACTGATCATTGCAGGTGCTGGTATGATGAACGGCGGTAGGATATTACACCATGCAATCAGGTATCTACCTGATCACGACTCTATTTTGCTTATAGTCGGTTATCAAGCTGAAGGAACTACTGGCAGGAGATTATATGAGGGTTGTGAAAAAATAGAAATATTCGGCAGTGAGGTAGAGGTTAATGCCCAGATAGAAGCGGTAGGCGGGATGTCTGCTCATGGAGATAAGAATAAGCTCTTAGATTGGATAGGAAGCGGGGAATCTGCGCCGGATAAGATGTATTGTGTACACGGTGAACCTAAATCGGCCACAAAGCTGGCACATAGAGCAGAGGAGAAATATGATGGCATGGATGCTTTCGTGCCGGCTTATGGTGAGAAGGTGGAGGTATAAATAAAAATGCACTCTGCAAATACAGATTTTGTCATCAATAAAATTTAAGATTAATGAGTAAAAAGTTCAACCTACAATCAGAATTCGATCCAGCTGGAGACCAACCTAAAGCTATTGAAAAGTTGACTGAAGGAGTTGATGAGGGATATGACAAACAAACTTTACTTGGAGTCACCGGCTCCGGGAAAACATTTACTATGGCTAACGTGATAGAAAATGTACAGATGCCGACCTTGGTTATTGCTCACAACAAGACTCTGGCAGCTCAGCTGTGTAATGAGTTTAGAGAGTTTTTTCCCGATAATGCGGTGCAATATTTTGTTAGCTATTATGACTATTATCAACCGGAAGCCTATGTGCCCGGCAGTGATACATATATTGAAAAAGAGGCACAGATAAATGATGAGATAGAGAGGCTTCGCCATGCTACTACTCAGTCTATCTTGACCAGAAAAGATGTGATTATTGTCGCTTCCGTCTCCGCTATCTATGGGTTGGGCTCACCTGACAAGTACGAAAAAACAGTTTTAAAGCTAAATAAAGGGCAAGAGCTGGATCGAAGGGGCATGATGGAGCATCTGGTGGAGATGCAGTTTGACCGCACCAAAGATAATCTTGAGCGAGGCACCTTCAAGGTTCGGGGCAGGGTATTTGAGATTATGCCGATTCACAAGGAAAGGATTTATCGGTTTGAGATCTCAGATCAGATTGAGCGGATAGAGGTGATAGATCCTGTGACACGCAATGTAATTGAGGAAGTCGAACAGGCATGGTTTTTTCCGGCGGAACACTATGTAACTTCTGAGAGCAACAGAGAACAGGCTATAAAACAGATTCAGCAAGAACTTCAGGAAAGATTGGAATATTTTGAAAAGCAGGATAAAATGCTGGAGTATGAACGACTAAAACGTAGAGTAAATCACGATATTGAGATGATCAGAGAAGTCGGGTACTGCAATGGAATTGAAAATTATTCACGTTATTTTGATAATCGTGAGCCGGGAGAAGCCCCATTTACATTAATTGATTATTTCAAACATACTCATGATAACTTTTTGACTATTATAGATGAATCCCATGTCACTATACCCCAGATTGGCGGCATGTACGCCGGAGACAAGTCAAGAAAGGAAACGCTGATTGAGCATGGATTCCGGCTGCCCTCGGCAAAAGATAACAGACCATTGAAGTTTTACGAGTTTGAGGAAAGAATAGAGCAGACGATATTTACTTCCGCTACACCTGATGATTATGAACTGGAGGAGTCCGGCCAGGTAGTAGAGCAGATTGTTCGTCCGACCGGTTTGGTCGATCCAGAGGTGTTGGTGCGCCCTATTACACCTATAAGTCAGGATAAGAGCGGAAATATTCATCAAAATGAAGAGCTGTATACACAAGATGAGATTGCAAGCAAAGACAAATCTCAAGTAGATGATTTAATTGATAGAATTAAAGATCGGATTGAGTCCGACGAGCGAACACTGGTTACGACTTTAACCAAAAAAATGGCAGAAGACCTAACTGATCATCTAAAGAAAGAAAATATCTCCGTGAAGTATCTACACAGTGATATCGATACATTGGATCGAGTAGATATTATTCATGATCTACGCAAGGGAAACATCGACGTTATTGTGGGAGTTAATCTACTGCGTGAAGGGTTGGATATACCCGAGGTCTCTCTGGTAGCTATTTTAGATGCTGACAAAGAAGGGTTCTTGCGCAGTGAGACCACCTTGGTTCAAACTATGGGTAGAGCTGCCAGAAACGTCAATGGACAGGTAGTGCTTTATGCTGATGAGCTCACCGGATCACTTGAAAACGCCATTGAAGAGACACAAAGAAGAAGAAAAATTCAGCTGGAGTACAATGAAAAACATGACATTACTCCTGAAACTATTGAAAAGAGAATCAAGAATATTTTAGATGAGTTCGGTATTATTAGAAGAAACACATCGGGCAAGAAGGTACCTGATTCAGAAGAAACCCTGGACCTAGAGCTGAAGGGGGACGATAGGGATCTGGAGGAGATTATAAAAGAGAAAGAAGAAAAAATGGAGCAGGCGGCCGAAGATCTGGACTTTGAGACTGCTGCAGTACTTCGAGATGAGATTAAGGAACTCAGGATGAGATTAAAAGCTGAAAGTTAAGCAAATAAAATTATAAAAATAGCTCTGATAAGCATAATGAAGGGCCCAATAAACCTCTTTGTTGTATTTGATATAATTTTAAAAAGTTTTGAGCTATGACATATAATCCTACTAAAAATAGAGAAGCATCGGAACCGAACCATAATCAGACTAATTTAGAAAGATTTAAAGAAATTGCTGAGGAGAACCGTCATGAAGCCCACGAGAAGGCCCCTATTTTGGGGGAAGATTATCTACAGGCTCTCAATGAAGGATTTGAGTCGCAAGCAGATAGGGAGAGATTGGAACAACATATTGTAGTAAAATTGGGCAAGTGGTTTAAAAAAAGGGCCGAGGAGATGGAAAAAGATAATGAGGTGCCATTGTATTTTAGTCGTTTGTTAGAATCTGATCACCTTAAAAGATTTTTAGAAGAATCAGAAGATTATGAGAAGGGTGTGGATGCTGATGCTGCTTCAGAACTTTTTTCTCATTGTGTAGACTTGTTTTCGGGCTGTGGATATGATGATTCTATGGATGGTATACCTAATGATTTGTTAGAAGCTTTATTGCGAGCAAATAAGCAATATAAAACTGAGTTAAAAAAATATTTTGATGTGGGGGTGGATCAAGAAGCTAAAGATGATTTTCGTAACTTTTTCATCTCTCAAATTACAAAATTATCAGATAAGATAAATTTAGCCGAACCTGTTCTACAAAAAATTAGAGAACGTCTTGAAGATATTATTTTTGATTTAGTGGGGGGATTAAGTGGAAGAAATGCCAGAGGGGCATCATTTCGTTACTATCCAGAAGAGGATAGGGTAAAATTAACTCTAGATCAATTTAAGGGAGAGCACGACCCCCAAGAACAATGTGATTTAATTAAAAAAATAGCTGTACACGAAACCCTACATGCCGTGAGCTGTTTTTCTGCCAATAAAGAGAAGACAGACATAGAAAGTTTGGGTTCATGCAAGCTGGGTTTATTGTTTGAGAGTGATTGGCCGTCCGGAGGTCATAATCTGAATGAGGGGGTTACTGACTATCTTGCTATTCAATTTTTAGGACATGAAAGTAAAAGCATAAGATATTCACCCGGTGATTATAAGGTTGGAATATATCAACCACAGATAGCAGCTGTTGAGGCAATTTTAGATGACATCCCTGAGGAAATTTTATTTGGTGCTTATTTTGAATCTTATCAGAAATCGCAAGAAAATACAGCCGTAAAAACTAAAGAACTGTTAAGTCTGATGGAAGAAAAATATGGAGATAAAGATTTCTTCTTTGTGTTAGATGAATCTTTGAGGTATTTGGATCCGCAACATTTTAACCAAAAGAAGCAAGCAAAGAAACTTATAGCAGCTCTAAAAAAGGAA
The DNA here is from genome assembly GCA_042218065.1 of Candidatus Magasanikiibacteriota bacterium. GTDB lineage: Bacteria > Patescibacteriota > Patescibacteriia > Magasanikbacterales > UBA922 > JBDGRJ01. The sequence continues at coordinate 15,228 of JBDGRL010000012.1, forward strand.
ATTCAAAGGAATCAAGGAGTTTCCGATATACTAGACTCCCATAAGCTCAATAAAGATATGATAGCCAAAGTTCTAGAAAAACATGTTTCATCTCAGGGTGAAGGGTCTGTGAAGAGTTGGTTTTACAGTGCTGAGAATATAGACTAATACGTTGATGTAATTAATTTATAAGTAGAGAAAAAGCACTAATTAGAAAAGACAATAATTAATCATGCCATCGAATTTTTGAATTATCGCACCCCTAAGTTTTTTGCTACCACCTCTTCATCAGAAATAATCGATCATCTTACTGGACGACAATATACTCATATATTTTAGAGTTTATTTTTTAATATGATAATATAAGAATATAACTTTTTATCAATGAAACAAGCAACCTTAATTTACGATGGTGATTGTGGTTTTTGTGAGTATTGGGTGCAAAGATGGAAGCAAACTACGGGAGATGAGGTAGAGTATAAAGCTTATCAGCAATCTCTATCCGAGTTTGAAAATCTATCTAAAGAAGAATGTGAGCGCGCTGTACAGCTTATAACCTCAGGTGGAGAAAAATTTAGTGCGGCCGAAGCCGTGTTTGAGACCCTGGCAATTGGCGGTAATACTAAATGGAGGTGGGTCTATAATAACATACCTTTTGTTAGTTATTTATTTGAGTTTAGCTATAAAATAATAGCACATAATAGGTCTTTCTTTTTTAAGTTGACAAAGATATTTTTTGATGAAAACGATTAAAAACTTTTTTACAACTTATCGCAAGGAAATACTTCTGCTTTTGTTGTTTTTATCCTTAAATTTGCTTGCTTTCATTTTTTACAGCAATGTACATATACTCCAATTTGAACAAAATATAGTACAAGCTAATCAAGAGAATCTTGGTAATATAACCACTGTGACAATATTTGCCGGTGGTATGAAAAAAAGAGGAGTGATGACCGAACACCAACGAGACAGGGTAATAAAAGGGGTCAGGGTCTATAAGAGTATAGATGATGTAAAACAGATCTTAATTACAGGTGATGATGGAAAAAGGAGGATAAATGAAGTCGATGCCATGAAGGCTCTGGCTAAAAAAATGGGCGTAAAATCAGAAGATATTATCGTCGATCCCCACGGATATGGTACTTATGAAAGTTGTCATAGAGCTAATAATGTCTTTGGAATAGATAAGATGGCCGCAGTATCACAAAACTACCACCTTTCTCGTATAGCTTATATTTGTTCTAATTTTGGTATTAAAACCTTAGGAGTATCAGCAAACTTAAGCGATTATGAAACTACAGGTGGTATTAGAGAAGTGTTAGCTAGAGCTAAAGCAGTATGGCAGACTGAAGTTACTAGACCTCATCCGAGGTATATGTGGGAGGTTTCTTTTGGATATTAATTTGAGCACTTAAAAGTATTCTTTATCTTCTATATCTTCTTTTCTTATACTGTGATTGCCCATTAGAACTACAAAACTTGATGCTAGTTTTGGGTTAAATTCAGTTATTACTTGGTCTAGTAGTTCAATAGCCTCTAGAACCTTACGACTTCTTTGTTTGCTGAATCCACTCCTTTTTTCTCTCCTGTCTTCTGTTGCATCTTTGAAACCCTTCAGTTCTCCAAAGAGCTCACTTTCATCCAGATCTATATCCCCCTTAAAGAACTCACGAAAATTAGCATTCCAAATATTTGGATGGATTGAAGCCCCTTTTTTGATCATGTCTTTTAGTTTGCTTTCTTTTTCTTGGCTTAGCTCTAAATCTTTAAAAAAATCTTGTACGCCTTCGCTCTCTAAATTGACAAATTCTGTCTTTTTATCTACTTCGTCTCTTCGTTCTCTTTCTATCATGATCCATCTTGGTTAGTTATTTTACTTTCACTTTCACATCATTACTATACTCAGTACATTCATTATTTTCTAGGATACAAATCCGAAAATGATAAGTTCCACTAGGGATGTTGATCCAAGTTATGCTTCGACGTGATCCAGGTTGTCTGAACCAATAGTTTTTTCCGTTGTGTACTGGATTTTTATTTTCGTCTCTCACTATTACAAAACGATCAACCTCTTTTTCATCTCTTAACTTCCATTCAAAATGAACCTTACCTTCTCCGCGTGGTTCAGCTTCCAGTGATAATTCGTGTTTCTTATCTTTGTCTTTATTCTTTTCCGTAGCTTTTTCAATATCTTTTTTAATTTGTTCTTCTACTTTAGAAACTTCTCTTTGGTTGTTTTGGTTTTGTTCTGTTCCGCAAGCTGCTCCCAAAAAAATCAAAGAAGAGGCTATTAAGGAACAAAAGAATACTTTTTTATCAAAAGAAGGCATATATAATTGTTAAAAGTTATCTTTAAAAATTATAACATTTACTTATATGTAGTACAAATTGATTGACAGTACATTGATTTTGAGATATAATTCTTATTGGTTATTTGAACTTATCCACCCCACCTAAAATCTTGGTGGGGAAGACTATATTATGTAAATCAAAAAAATATGAAAAAAAAGATAAAAGTTGAAGGCGCAAATGAGCATAACTTAAAAGATATAGATTTGGAGATCCCCAGAAACAAAATGATAGTAGTGACTGGCTTGTCTGGTTCAGGTAAGACATCTCTAGCTTTTGATACTATCTTTGCTGAAGGACAGAGAAGATATGTGGAGAGTTTGTCTGCTTATGCTAGGCAGTTTTTGGGTAGCATGCAGAAGCCGGATGTGGAAGAAATTAAGGGGTTGTCACCTGGTATATCTATAGACCAGAAATCCAGAGGAGCAAACCCTCGCTCTACTGTTGCAACTATAACCGATATTTATGATTATCTTCGAGTTTTGTTTGCTCGAGTAGGCACTCCTTATTCCCCGGAATCAGGTAAAGAACTGAAGAAGATGACGACGGATGAGATAACAGAAACTATTTTTGATAATATAGAAAAAAAGGAGGGGGAGCTGGTAGTATTAGCTCCTATTATCCAAGGTAGAAAGGGCGAGTATTATCAACTCATGTATGATTTATACAACGACGGCTTTTTGGAAGTGCGTGTAGACGATGAGTTTAGAAGTCTGAGAGAAAAAATAGTACTTGAAAAAAATAAAAAACACACGATTGAAGTAGTAATGGACCGAATCCAGATAGATCCGGACCAGGATAAGGATAGTTATATAGAAAGAATAGCAGAAGCGGTAGAAGAAGGTGTGGACTTAGCAGAAGGAACTGTAAGTGTAATTTATAATAATGGAGAAGAGGAGAAATATAGTACAGAATATGTTTTACCAGAGCAAGGTACAGCATTTCCAGAGATAGAACCAAGACTTTTTAGTTTTAATAGCCCTTATGGTTATTGTGAAGCTTGTAGTGGTTTAGGTGTGAAACATAAAAAAAGTGAAAAGCTTTGTGAAAAATGTGAAGGCAAAAGATTAAATAAGTATTCTCTAAGCGTAAAGATAAAAGACAAAAATATTCATGAGCTGACTAAAATGCATATCGGTGACGCTTACGACTTTTTTGAAGATCTAGAAGAGAATTTGACTGAGAAAGAACTAGAGATTTCCAAAGCCGCACTTAGAGAAACCCGAAACCGTTTGAAGTTTATGAATGATGTCGGACTTCATTATTTAACTTTAGATAGAAAAGCAGGAACTCTCTCTGGTGGTGAGTCGCAAAGAATTAGGTTAGCATCTCAGGTAGGTCAGCAGTTAGTGGGAGCAATGTATGTGCTGGATGAGCCTACCATTGGTTTACATCAGAGAGATAATGCAAATTTGATCAAAACCTTAAGGGATCTGTGTGACGATGGTAATACTATAATTATCGTAGAGCATGATCAGGAAACTATTACTAGCAGTGACTGGGTGGTGGACTTAGGTCCAGAAGCAGGAAAAAACGGAGGTGAAATAATGTTTTCTGGCCGAAAAGAGAAGCTGCTAAATCCAGGAAAAGAGGATTTGGATAATTTTGACTGTGAAACTCAGGGTAATCCGGATGAGTCTCTCACTGGAAAGTATTTACGAGGAGAAAAAGAGATTGAAAACCCCACCAATCAAAGAAAAGTGGACAGCGCTACTAATAAATTAACTATAAAAGGAGCAAAAGAAAATAATCTTAAAAATATTGATATAGAGATTCCACTGAGAAGATTTGTTGGGCTTACGGGAGTTTCTGGCTCAGGAAAATCAACAGTAATGGAAAATATACTTCACCGAGCAGCAGCAAATGAACTACATGGGGCGGAACATAAAGTAGGGGGGCATGATGATATTATTGGTTTGGATCATGTCAGTAAAGTAAAAATGATTGATCAATCCGGCATAGGAAGAACACCTAGAAGTACTCCCGCAACTTATACCAAAGCGTTTGATTATATAAGAGATTTATACGCCTCAATGACTGAGTCCAAAGTAAGAGGATATGATAAAGGTAGATTTAGTTTCAATAAAGAAGGTGGTAGATGTGAGAACTGTGGCGGTAAAGGACAAATTAAAGTGGAAATGCATTTTCTGCCCAGTGTAAGTATTACTTGTGATGTTTGTGGTGGTACCAGATACAATAAAGAAACTCGACAAGTGCATTATAAGGATAAAAATATTGCTGAAGTGCTGGATATGACTGTAGCTGAGGCAGAGCAGTTTTTTAAAGATATACCAAAAATTAATGATCGGCTTAGTATCTTGAATGATGTAGGTCTTGATTATCTTACTCTTGGCCAGCCTTCACCCACACTTTCCGGTGGTGAGGCACAAAGAATTAAATTAGCAAAAGAGTTAGCTAAAAGAAGAACTACTAAGGCACTTTATCTGTTGGATGAACCTACGACAGGACTTCACTACGAAGATGTAAAGAAGCTGATAAAAGTTTTACAGCAGTTAGTTTCTAAAGGGAATACGGTCATGGTTATTGAGCACAATTTGGAACTTATAAAGTGTACTGATTGGATTATAGATCTTGGTCCGGAAGGGGGTGAGAATGGTGGAGAAATAGTAAAAGCGGGTCCACCTGAGCGAATAGCTAGTTATGCTGATAGTTATACTGGTAATTATTTGCGGAAGCATATAAAATAAAATTTTATAGGGTTGACTTTTGTTTTGTTTTATGATTAAATAGTACGATCCTTTTTAGGATCATCAGTCGACTCGAACCAAAGGAGGGAACAAGTGACCAGGTGCTGCTTTTCTTCGTCGGTCTTAGAAAAAGCCAGTGAACTGTTGTCAATCAGTGAAAACGAGACAGTAGAGAAGCTTCTTGATTTACTACAAAAAGATGATTGTCTGTTATACGATTTAGAAGTTGATGATAATAGTACCTTGAAGTTTTATCAGCTTATGGATACTAACCATGTTTTAGTTCATAATGTAAGCGAGAATAGAGCAGATAGAGTATTGGAAAATTATTTGGGAAAGAGAAATGGGAATTATTTCTTTTTGAGTCTTCATGCAGTAGAAAGGTTTGAGCAGAGAATGCCCAGTGACTATTATGATGAAGATAACATTGTAGTTTCTTGCAAAGAGGCTTTTCAGGATTCTAGACTATATGTTAAAGAAAGGACTGAAGACTATGGAGGAGATGAGTATTGCTTTTATTCTGAAGGTGAGCCTGAATATATCTTCTTTGCTATTCCGGAGAAAGAGTACAAAGACTATTGTGGATTATGGGTAGTGACTACATTCATCCCAGAAGGGCTTTATGAGGAAAATTGTCTGAGGACTCGTAGAATTCCACTCAACAAGGAAGTAGCACTGTTTTGTTAAGGAGTTGCTAGCATAGGCCGAGGTCGACCCCTCGGCCTAAATTATTTATAATGAAAAATAATATGAAGAATAAAAAGGAAGAAATTAAAAATTTACCAAATAAACCGGGAATTTATTTATTCTACAGTGATGGTGAGCTAATTTATGTGGGGAAAGCCTCTTCGTTGAAAAATAGGGTAAAAAGTTATTTTCAGCAATCAGACAAGAAAGAAAAAACGGCACGAGAGGTGATTAGACCAATCGAGGAGATGATAGAGCAAGTTGATGATATTGAATTTAAAGAAACGGATTCAGCCTTAGAAGCTATCATCTTGGAAGCTGAATATATTAAAAAGCATCAACCTAAATATAATGTATTGGGCAAAGATAATAAAAGCTGGAATTATATAGCAATTACTGCGCATAAGTACCCTTCTGTAGATACGGTGAGACAGCATCAGTACAAAAACATGGAACCGGAGGAAAGAGAACAAAAATTTGAAGAGGTATTCGGGCCTTATCCAAAATTAAATACAAAAGCTACTTTAAAAATATTAAGAAAACTTTTTAATTATTCTACCTGCCAAACTAAAGATAGACCGGAAGGGAAACCCTGCCTTTATTATCAGATGGGAAAGTGTTTGGGTGTTTGCACCAATGAGATTTCACCGAAAGAATACCGGAATAAAGTGATTAAGCCCTTAAAGAAGTTTTTATCCGGGGAAAAGGATGAATTGATTGACCAGCTTAAGGAAACAATGAACAAAGCTTCCGAAAATAAGGATTATGAAGAGGCAGCTAGAATCAGAGATCAGATAGAGGCTTTAAATCATATTCATGACGTAGCCTTATTAAATGAAAGTTTTGTCGAAGATGCCTTATCAATAAATAAATTGAAAATTGGTAGAATTGAAGGGTATGATATTTCCAATCTGGGCAAAACGGGAGTAGTCGGCAGTTTGGTAGCATTTAAAAATGGTGAAGCTCAAAAAAATCAATATAGAAAGTTTAAAATTAGGGATGTGGAAGGGCAAAGTGATGTAGATAGCCTCAAAGAAGTAATTTCCAGAAGAGTAAAATATCTGGGAGAGAAGACGGACTTTGCAAAAGAAGATCCTGATTTAATATTAGTAGACGGAGGAAAAGCTCAGGTAAATGCGACTCGTGAAGTTTTAGCTCAAAAAGAGATAGAAATTCCGGTGTTGGGAATAGCTAAAGGTGAAAACCGAGATAAGAATGAATTAATAATCCATGATCTAAAACCGGAGCTTATAAAGTGGATTAAAGAAAACAAACAAACTCTGGTAGAAGTTAGAGATGAGGCGCATAGATTTGCTTTAAAATATCAGAAGAAAATAAGAGAGGATAAACTTGACTAATATTTGACAAAGAATAAATATTATGCTAAGTTGTGGTGTCATTGCAAAAATCAATGACGCGCTCTTTGTTAATCATAACTCTATACCGGAGGTTTGAAATGAATAAACCTTCGACGAGAAACCTAGAATCAGATCAGTTAATTTTAGAAAAACTGAAAATAGCGGAGCAAATTGCAAAAAGAGAAGGTGAGGACTTCGGAGAAATAAATAGCTTGATGAGCTGGGTTGAAAATGAATATGCTCAAGAACTTACAAGGAGACTGCAGGTAAAAAAAGAAAGCATAAAAACCAGGCTGGAAAACGAAACCCCAGAAATTCGTCGGCAACTGGAAGATTTTGAAAGAAGCATAAAAACAGACGAGTCAGTCAGTCAAGAAGTTGAAGACAAAGTTGATGCTATTGAGTGGAAATATGATATTAATGTTCCGGAATGGATGAGAAATTCAGTGACCAGAGGAATACCAAGAACAGATTGGATCCGGGTATTCCTAATCTTTCTGTTCGGACGTAAGAGAAGCTTGCAGTCGGCGAAAAAAGAACTCCGTAGTGAAAGTCACAAGAAAGCAGTTGAAATGGCCGTCAAAAAAATATCTCTGGTTGATCGCTTGATTAATGCAAGTAAAGAGTTATACAAGTTCTATACAGGTTCTGATTTTGCCTACGGAGAGTTAAGACAAGAAAAAGACCGAGTTTGGAGTGAATTTATGTGGAGGGTGAAAAACTCGGAGGAAGAATCACTCAAGAGACTACCCTCCAATAATGAATTTGTGAAATCTTTGATCGATGAGGCTGATTTGCCGGTTTATAAAGTAGATAAGCTACTGGAAGTCATGAGTAAATGACACTAATTATAGGGGGGAGCGGAGCGGCGTCAGCTGCTCCGTCTTTTTATTTTTCTGCCGAGTTGTGGATAACTTGGGAAATTATAGTTTGCATTGAATATAAATGTGGTATATAATGGAATCAAGTGGGTTAAAGTGGGAGATTTTAAAGTATGAGTGCGGTGCTTGTCCACTCATGCCTTTAATCCGCTAGTTATTTTCAATGTTTATAGGAGAGTACACCCACAAGTTAGATGATAAAGGTCGTCTCCTTATACCAAAAAAATTTAGAGATGACCTTAAAGATGGGGCGGTAGTGACCCGAGGATTAGATGATTGTTTGTTTATGTATACAAAAAATGAATGGGGGCAGTTGGCTGAAGAGTTAGCTGACTTGCCATTCGCTCAATCTAATTCTCGGGCTTTCACTCGCCTCATGCTTGCGGGTGCTATGGATGTTGATATTGATTCAAAGGGGAGGATAGTAGTTCCGGATTATTTGCGAGAATTTGCGGATTTAGACAAAGAAGTGATTATAGCCGGCCTCTATAGTCGTCTCGAACTATGGGATAAAGAAAAATGGGCTGAGTACAAACAAAAGACTGAAGATAATAGTGGGGAGATTGCCGAAAAGATGTCTGATTTAGGAATATAAGCTATGGACAGACATAAACCTGTACTTGTTAAAGAAGTGATAGAAAATTTGAACCTATCTGCTGGTGACAATGCTATAGATTGCACTGTAGGAGATGGTGGTCACAGTGAAAGAATCTTGCAAGAAACTGGCCCAGATGGAAGGTTATTAGCTTTAGATGCCGACCCTGAGTCTTTACAAAGATCCAAAGAATTTTTAGAAAATTTTTCAGAGAGGATTATTTTTGTTCGAGAAAATTTTAAGAATTTAGAGCAATTAGTAAAAAAAGAGGATTTTGAGCATATAAAAGCAGTTTTGTTTGATTTAGGTTGGTCTACAGACCAGCTAGAGAGAGGAAAGGGCTTTAGTTTTGATAAAGACGAGCCTCTGGATATGCGTTATGATAACGAAGGAAGAACAGCAGCAGATATAGTCAATAATTTTGACAAGACAAAATTAGAGTTTATATTTCGCAGATTAGGCGAGGAAGATTTTAGTGAGCAAATCTCTGCTTCGATAGTAGAGAAAAGAGAGGAGGAGCAAATACAAACTACAGAAGACTTAAGGAAGCTAGTTTTAGAAGTGTACAGAAAGCAATTGAACTCTGATAAAGAGGTGCCCTGGGTAGGCGGTAAGCATCCTGCAACAAATGTATTTCAGGCTTTAAGGATAGCTGTAAATAAAGAACTAAAAACACTCAGAAGCGCCCTTCCACAAGCATTAGAAGTTTTAGATTCAGGAGGAAGTATGGCTGTTATTAGTTTCCATTCTTTAGAAGATAGAATAGTAAAGCACTTTTTCAAAGATAATAAGGGTAATTTAAAGATTATAACTTCCAGTCCTATAACACCTACTTCAGAGGAAATAGAATCCAATCCTAGTTCTCGTTCTGCTAAATTAAGAGTAGCACAAAAACTATGAGAGAATATTCTACTAAAAACTCAAGAAAAGCAAAAAGAAAAAAATGGAAGAGGTTTTTTCTTGGCACAACCTTTCGATTAATTTTAATTGGTTTGATATTGCTGTTTTCAACTATGTATATTATAGAAACCAGCTCCATTGCTGCTAGTGGTTATAAAATCTCTAGTTTAAAGCAAAAGATAGAAAAATTAGAAAATAAAAATCAAAGATTAAAGGTCAAAATTGCACGTAAAAGCTCTATTAACAGCATTACAGATCGGATCGATCAAGAAGAATATGTGCCGATAAAAAATGCAGAGTATATCTCACTAGAAGGCACCTCTGTAGTGAAGAAATAAAAATTAAATAAACACACAAATGTACTTAGCCGTCTTGGACGGCTTTTTTATTTATTAGATATTCAACATTATGCTAAAATAATAACTAGAAATATGATTCAAAAATATGTTTTATCAGAAACTAATAGGTAGATTTTTTTTCAGTTTTGTTTATACACCTTTCTGGTGGTATACAAGAGGTCTTGTCAGAGCTTTTTATTTTTGCAAAAGATTATTAAAAATTGGAAATAAAAACTTAGTACCGATGCTTTGGTTGAGGAATATTTTTGTCCCTATGTTTGGTCAAAGAGATTGGCAGGGCAGAATTGTTAGTTTTTTTATGCGGCTAGCGAATGTTTTTGGTAGGAGCTTAGCTTTATTTTTGTGGTTTATAATCGTATCTCTTGTATTTTTTGTATGGGTATCTTTGCCTGTCTTTGTTTTGACTATGCTTTTATTTTCTTTATTTAATTGAAGGTTATGGATTTTTCAGAGACAGAAAAATTACCACTTCAGAGGCAAGATGGACAGGTGTACTTTCAGGAGGGTAAGAATGCTTGGTATTTCGGCCAGAAATTAGATCATAATGAGATTCAATATCGTAGGTATAAGGGTTTAGTAGATAAATTACAGATCGGTTTATTGACATTGTTTGCTTTATTTTGCTTCGTTTTATTTTATTTGTTTTTACCAGAATCTTCTTTATTATTCTCTTTTAAGTTTTGGTTGAACCCCGATCCTCTTCTGGCTTGGTTTTGGTTGGGGGTATTAAGTATTTTATATGTTTGGGCTAGAGTTCTGATTTTAAACCATAAGGACTTAAAGGTATTTGATTACCAGGAGAAAGATTTTAAGCAGAAAAATCCCTCTGGATCTGATTTATCAAAATCTGGAGCTGAAAATTTATCTAAAAAGAGCAATAAAGATTTAACTAAATATTTCACAAAAGACTGTAGGAAAATTATAGATAGAGCTTATAGACTAGCTGATAAGAATAATATAAAAGAGGTAAGTCCAGAAGTTATTTTTTATTCACTTTTATTTAATGAAAGAATTTCTAGTATTTTTGTAAGATTGAATTTACCAGTAGATCAGATTAAAGAGAAGTTTTCTGAAATTATTTCGGGAAGTACTCAATTAGAACCTAAACTAAAAGACGGTTTTTATCAGACAATTTTTCTTGCATATAAGATAGCACGAAAAGAGAAACAAGAACATATTGATGTTACAGAACTTATCTTAGCTACAGTGCAAAATTCAAATCAGCTTCAAGAATTTCTTTATGATTTAAAAGTAGATATGGAAAAGTTACAGAAAGTAGTAGAATGGGTTCGTATTAGATCTAGATTAAGAAAAAGGTATAGAAGGAGACAAAAAGAGGCTGCTTACAGAAGTGAAGCAGGTATTGATAGAGCAATGACCTCAGTAGCTACCCCTTATTTAAACAAATTTAGCCAAGATCTTACATTTTTGGCTCAGAAATCTCAACTAGAATCCTGTGTGGCTAGAAAAAAAGAGATTGATGAGATCTTTCGAGTAATAGAAACAGGAAGACAAAGTGTATTGTTAACTGGAGAAATAGGTGTTGGGAAAAGCACTTTAGTTAATGGTATAGCTCAAAGAATGATAGGCAAAAATATTCCTAAAGAGTTGGAAGAAAAAAGGCTGGTAAAGCTTTCAATTTCTAAATTACTAGCGGGTACTAGTGTAAGCGGTGCTCAACAAAGGTTAATAAATATAATGCAAGAAGTAGCAAAAGCCGGGAATGTCGTGCTATTTATAGATGGCATAGATAAATTGATGGGAGCTCAGACGGATAAAGGTTCCAGTTTAGATGTAGCAGGAACTTTGGCTGAATACCTAAGTTCTGGTAGATTTTTGACTATCGCAGTTACCACAAATAAAGGGTACAATAGACAGATAGTCAACACTCAGCTGGATACGATTTTCTCTCGGGTAAACATAGAAGAGATGGATTTGGACCAAACTATAAAGGTTTTGGAGTCGAAAGCAGGCCTAATTGAACACCAACAAAATATATTTTTCTCTTATAAGGGACTTGAGCAGTCTGCGGAATTAGCAGAAAAATTTATTCAGCAAAAAAATCTACCAGAGAGTGCTATTGAAATAATGACTCAAGCAGCTAGCTATAGTAGAAGCCAGAAAGGTGAGAAGTCTTTGGTACTAGAAGAAGATGTATCAGAGGTGGTGAGTGATAAGACCGGCATTCCTACTACTTCGTTGACGGAAGAGGAGTCAGAGAAACTAATGAAACTGGAAGAAAAAATGCATGAAAGAATTATTGGTCAAGATGAGGCGGTGGAAATGGTATCAAACGCGCTTCGTAGAGCCAGGACAGAGGTTCGATCTGAGGACAAGCCAATCTCTACTTTTCTCTTCTTGGGACCAACCGGGGTGGGTAAGACTGAGCTAGCAAAAACAATTTCTTCGACTTATTTTGGTGGAGAAGAGAAAATGATCCGCATAGATATGAGTGAATACCAAGACAAACAATCTGTTTATAGATTAATAGGTCAACCTAATGAGCAAGGTACCGGCCTTCTTACTCAGCAAGTCCGCGAAAATCCATTTTCGTTGTTGTTGTTAGATGAGTTGGAAAAATCAAGTCAGGATGTACAAAATCTATTCTTACAAGCCTTTGATGACGGGAAGTTGACTGATAGCGTAGGTAGAGAGGTTGATTTTACCAACACCATCATTATTGCTACCTCTAATGCAGGTACTGAGTATGTGCAGAAAGAACTAGAAAAAGGAAAAGAACTAGAAGATATAAAAGAAAAACTCATACGAGGAAAGCTGCAAGAATATTATCCCCCTGAGTTTTTAAACAGATTTGATGGAATAGTGCTGTTTAAATCTTTGAAAAAAGAAGAAGTAAAGCAAATTGCTGATCTGATGCTGGAGCGAGTACGAGAAGATATGGAAGATAAGGGTATAAAACTAGAAATTACCGAAGGTGCACTTGAGTCTCTAGTAGAAGAAGGCTATGACCCTCAGTTTGGAGCTAGACCGATGCAGAGAGCTATTCAGGATAATATAGAAAATAAACTAGCAGAACTAGTACTAGAGGATGATTTAGATCGTAGAGATGAGGTAACTATTAAAAAAGATTTTGAGGTAGATGTAAAAAGAAAATAATTTCATAAATAAAAATAGCCCAGGATTAATTCTGGGCTGTAAATGGAGATTTTTACTATCACCACTTACCACAAACCTTCCTCGACAGCTGGCTTGTCGATGCCGCCCCCCTTTTTTATCTCTGGTTCAGATTCACCACCATTTTTCTTTTTAAATTCTTTTTCTGTTTTTATCATTATATTTGTCCAATGATTATAATTTGAGCTATCTTTAATTCGACAATTGCATTTTAAAAATAGTATAAAAATTGTAAAATAAAAGTACCCAGCAGCTTTAGCCACTGGGTGTGGTGTGACCGTGCCCGTAGAGTCGGCGGGGGTAGGTCGGAATACCCTCAATCCTTGAGGTAGACGTCGACGATGATCGGTGGATTTTTGTCATCGTTGACTACGGTGATTTCGGCTCGGAACCGCTCGTCTTCGAGAGCGAGTTTGTTGAGATCCGTTTCGACCACTTCTTTCATTTCGGCGAGAGCTTCCTCTAGTGAACTGTAACTTTTATTTGTGGACCATTTCAACCTTTGATTGTAAATCTGTGCGTGTCCCTGCAACCGGGCGCAGTTTGCCGTGTTGGCGATCAGCTGCCCGTATTGTGAACTGAAATTGTGCGGTACGCACGAATTCGTTGCAAGCACTGTCGGCTTCTTTTTCAGAGCGAGTGTTTGGGCGATCTGGAGCTGTCCTTGGTCTTCGAACGACATGGTGTACCTCGATTGCTTTGGGAGCGAAAAGAGCGAAACAATTCCCCAGCAACGGGAAATCAAGTGCAACTTATCATATATATATTGATGTCAAGTAAATGACTTTATTTTTTTACTTTTTAACAACTTTTCTGCTAAGTTTAGTTATAACTTGGGCAATTAAACTATATATGAAACAGCAGGAGATAGTAGACAAAGCCAAAAGCATACAAAGAAAGATACACGATGAGGATAAGCCACTAGGTGGCGGGGCAGCTATTTATTTATCTTTTTTTATACCAACAGCTATAGCTTTTTATTTATCGGATATCGGAACCACTATAAATGGTGGCTATTTATTAGCTATAGCTACCAGTGGAGCAATAATTGTTTTAGGTGGGTTATTGGATGATATTTATAATCTTAAATACTATTGGCAGTTTATAGCACCCGTGCTGGCTGTGGTCATAATTATTTTTTTTGGTATAGGACCAGAAGTTATTACAAACCCGTTCGGAGGAGTTTTTCGTTTGAATAACTTAGTTTTGAGCTTCGGATCCGTTAAATGGGTATTGCTGAGTGATATTATAGTGTTTTTTTGGTTGATGGGTATGATGTTTACCACTAAACTTTTGGACGGGCTGGACGGATTGGTAGCAGGTTTGGTGGCTATTGGCGGCTTGATGATTTTCTTTTTATCGCTTCAGCCACAATGGTATCAACCCGAGATGTCGGTTATATCAATCATTTTCGCTGCTAGTTGTCTTGGTTTTTTGTTCTGGAATTGGCATCCAGCAAGTATATTCTTGGGGGAGTCTGGCAGTCTGTTGGTTGGATTTATATTAGGTACTTTAGCTATCATATCGGGGGGTAAAATAGCGACTGCATTGTTGGTGATGGGGATTCCCATTTTGGATGTTGTCAGGGTTGTGTTTATGCGTGTCAAAAAGGGTAAGTCTGTTTTTAGGGGTGATAAAGAGCATTTACATTTCAGGCTGATAAGTAATGGGTTGAATCAAAGACAAGCTGTACTTTTATTTTACGCGATATCTTTTTTGTTTGGTATAACTACTTTATTTTTGCAGAGTAAACAGAAACTGATTGCTTTGCTGTTTTTAGCTGTTTTGATGCTGTTAGTTGGTATATGGTTTTTAAAGCAAGATTCTAATAATACAAGTACTTAATATTTTTTTATGAAATTCCGGTTTAAATACTTATTTGTAGCTGTTTTTTTGGTTTCTGCTGTATTTTTGTATTTCACTTATGATGATTTTGACACAGCTCGGATTAAACTTGGTGGCGAGCAATTAAGAGTTTTGGTGGCAGAAACTAGATATCAAAAATATAAGGGTTTAGGTGGCAGGAGAGGGTTAGATGAGTATGATGGTATGTTATTTAAGTATTTTCCTCCAAGAAAAGTCGGGATTGTAATGCGGGATATGAAATTTCCTATTGATATAGTCTGGTTGAATGATGGTAAAGTAGTGGATATAGCTCCAAATGTTCAACCTCAACCAGATACTACAGAGGAAAAGCTTAAAGTGTATCGTCCTAGAAAAAAGGCTAATTTAGTAGTAGAGCTACCTGCTGGTTGGAGTAAAAAACATAGTTTAGAAATAGGAAATAAAATTAAAATTTTAAAACAGTGATTTAAAATAAAAAAAGGCTATTCCCCCCAAATAGCCTTATTGTCCTTCATTTGGTTTTAATCTTCGGAATTTGTGCAAAGCTTAAGTTTATTTTCAAAGTGCTAAGTTCGACTTTATGATTTAGTCTCTCTATAGGTAGGCTCATCAAAGAAAACGCAGCTCTCTTTAGTTCGGGGTACTGGTTTGTCAACACTTGTAAATAAATGATGGCAGATGTCATTTTCTTACATTCTTTCCATCTCTTTACTTCCGGACCATTAATCATTTCTTTCGGTATATGGTATTTTTTCGCTTTTTCCAACAGTTTTTGGAGGCTTTTAACATACTCGATTCCAGCCTGTATTCTTTTTTGCTGTTCGGATAGGAGTTCTTTTATTTCTTTCTCTTTTTTCTCTATTCTTCTAACAGCTTCTTCAATTTCTGGGTCTTCACTATTAATTTTGGATATTTTCTGATTTACTTTGTTCAGTTCCTTCTTAAGTTTATTTTTATCCTTCTTCAAACTTTTTCGAAAACCTTTCATCAAATCCATATAATCCTGAAGCTTGCTTTTGATCATACTTTCGTGTTCTTCCATGTATTTCTGAACCCACTTGTTACCTTTAGAGCAGATCTTTAGTACTTGTTCTTTTTTTATGCTTTTGCAAGTAGGTGCTTTACTACTGGTTAACAAGTCGAACCCTTCTTCAGTGATTTTGTTGAGATACTTTCTTGATTTGCTCTTACTGCTCGTTTTTTTGAGGACTTTTTTAGCCTTACCAATGTTCCAAAAGAATGCCTGCAACTGAGCGCTCTTTTCACAACTCCATTTGTTGTTTTTTTCTGCGAAAGCTTGACAGCAGAAAATAGTGATCATAGAAAAGATGGCAACACCGATCGTGTAAGCACTTCTTTTCATTGTTACCTCCTGAAGCTGTGCTTGGAAGGAGCGAACTTTAGCTCAAGCCTTATAATATAAGAAAACTTTAATTTTGTCAATGTAGATACACTAAACTTAAAAATTCGTATTTGTAGAATATAAGACCGTTGTTAACTTAGAGCGTTTAACCTATCTCTCGATTTAGCATACTTGTCTGAATAGTGAATTTCAAAAGTATTCCAAATCTGCTTAAAGCATTCTTTCAGTGGTTCTTATCTCTGAAAATACTTGCATTCTTGACAGAAAGACAAATTTTAGATAAAATACTTGCGCTGAAAATAAGTAAAATAAATATGTTTGCAGTAATAGAAACAGGAGGGAAACAATACCAAGTCCAGGAAGGCGATAAAATAAAAGTAGAAAAATTAGAAGCAGATGAGGGTGAGGAAGTAGAGTTTGATCAAGTGTTGTTAATGTCTGATGAAGAAGGGGAAGAAACCGAGATCGGAACTCCTTATTTAGAAGAAACTGTGACTGCTGAAGTCACAGAACAAGATCGTCACGATAAAGTTGAGGTAGTAAAATTTAAACGAAAGAATAGATATAAGAAAACTTACGGACACAAGCAGCCTTACACTGAAGTTAAGATTAAGTCCTTGTAGTTAGAGTTGACTTTTAGGTAGTCTGATTTGCCTACTTTCCAAAAAGTGTTAACCTTCCTTATTTTTTTTAATTCTATTTTTTAAAGCACTTCCTAAAGTTACCTCATCAGCATATTGTAAGCTGCTGCCCATAGGTAAGCCCCGAGCTAATCTGGAGATAGTAATATCGGGGTTTATTTTTTTTATCTTCTTTTCTATGTACATCATAGTAGTTTCACCGCTCATATCATGGTTTAAAGCTAAAATAACTTCTTCTACATCTTGGTTTTTAATTCTCTTTAACAATTCTTTTACTTTTAGGTACTTTATATTCTCCTCTTTGTCAGATTCAATTGTGCCTCGTAGAATGTGGTAGACACCCTGGAAATCTTCTACTTTTTCTATTGCTTGTTTTTGTTGAGGCTGGGCTACTACACAGATAGTAGATTTATCTCTATTGGAGTTTTTACAAACTTTACAAGGAGATTGATCAGAGAAGTCCCAGCAAACTTCGCAACTTTCTATTTCTTTTAGCAGCTCTTTTAAAGCTACTGCAAGTTCACCGGCTTCTTTTTTTCCTGATTTTAAGATATGAAAGATATACCTTTCGGCGGTTTTATTACCTACTCCAGGTAAATTCTTAAAAGACTCTTTTAATTTTTTGATTGGTTCAGGATAAGCCATATTTGTGAAAATCCCCGCATTTTTTGCGGGGATAGTATTTATTCATGAATTTTTGAGATAATTTTTAGCTGTTAGTAAATATTTTGAGAAGAAAATTACTTTTTACATTCCAGGAATATCAGGCATCCCACCCATATCTTTCATTTGCTTGGCCATTTTTTTCTGCATTTTCTTGCTAGCCTTATCATGAGCCTTTTTAATGTATTTTTCTAGTGCACCCTTGTTACTTGGGTCTAGTAAATCTTCGTCTATATCTATATCTACAATATCCATATTTCCATTCATCGTAATTTCCACGTTTCCACCTGTTAAGCCTCCTTTAGAAACAGTAATTTCTTCATCCTCTAGTTCACTTTGCATTTCTTTAGCCTTATCGCGAGCTTCTTTGAATTGTTTTAGTTTGTTGAACATAAAATTAAATTATTTATAAACCTCTATTTATTATATCTAATTCTAGCTTATTTTTCAATTAAACAGGAATATCTTCCTCTTTTACCGGTTCTTGCTGTGATTCTTCAGGAATTTGCTCTTCGTCGTGTGTAGTATCTAAGGATTTGAAGCTAGCAATAGACTCATCAAAGAATGTTTTTACCATGCCGGTCGGTCCATTTCTATGTTTTGCTATATGAACTTGAGCTAAGTTTCTTTCGTCCGGGGGAATATCTTCGATTCGGTAGTTTCTATCGGCAGCTTTTCTATAGATAAACATAACTACATCGGCATCTTGTTCAATGCTACCAGAATCTCTCAAGTGGGATAGCTTAGGGATAGCTGGTTTATTTTTTTCTACAGCTCGAGACAACTGGGACAAAGCTAATACAGGTACATCTACTTCACGAGCTAGAGCTTTTAGGTTTCTGCTCATCTGGGAGACTTCTTGAACTCTGTTTCTAGACCCTGATTTTTTATGTGGCTCCATTAATTGCAGGTAGTCTACGATAATCATACCTAGATTATGTTCTGCCTTTAGTCTTCTGGCTTTAGTTCTTATCTCCATTGCTGTACTTCCAGCAGTATCGTCGATATATATAGGGGCTTCAGATAGTATACCCATAGCATTTCCTATTTTAGAAAAATCATTACTTTCTGGTTTATCAGATAAATTCCCGGTTCTTAGCTTCCATAGATTTACCTCAGCTTGAGCGCATAATAGTCTATCTACTAGTTGTTCTTTGCTCATTTCTAGAGAAAACATTCCCACAGGTACATCAGCTTCTACAGCAGCATGTCGAGCAAAATCAAGCGCTAGCGAGGTTTTACCTACTGATGGTCTAGCGGCTAGGATGATTAAATCTGAACTTTGGAAGCCGGCTAAAATATTGTCGATCTTTTCAAATCCGGTAGGTATACCTCTAAGCTCACCTTTATTATCATGTAAGTCGTCTATCCTTTCAAAAGCTTGGTCTAGGACAGACCTAATGTCTGTAAAGTCTTCTTGCAAGTGTCTTTTTCCAACTGAAAAAACTCTTTCTTGAGCTACATCTAATAATTCATCCAAATCTTGTGATTCTTCATCGTAACTAAGCTTAGAAATTTCGTGTGCAGCCTCAAGCAGCTCTCTAATGATAGATTTCTTTTGAACTATATTAGCGTACTCTTCGATATGTGCTGCGGTAGGTACTGAGTTTGATAGTTCAGCCAAATAGCTTTTTCCTCCAATATTTTCAAGTTTATCCACCTCTTCTAATCTGTTACTAAGGGTGAGCACATCGATCTGCTCGTTGTTGGAATAGAGATCCATCATTGCTTCATAAATTTGCTGATGTTTAAGTTTGTAGAAATCATTAGCTTCCATTTCATCAGCAATTTTAAACACTGCATCCTCTTCGATAAGGATTGAGCCAAGTAAGCTTTTTTCAGCCTCTATATTGTGTGGAGGAACTTTTTCTAATTCTTCTTCTGGCATGAAATTTATTTATAGTTCTATCTTATATTAATTTGCTATTTTAATCAACAATTTGACATTCATTGTATTATTATATTTAATTAAATCAAGTAGAAGCCAGTCGACCTTTACAACGGAGGTAGTCATGAAGATCTCAACAGAAGAAAAAGGAGAGTTTTTAGAAATAAAGCATTACCGTCTAGTAAATAAGGGCTGGGAAGTATTTGTTGCTATTTACAATACTGTTTATAATCCAGTTCTAGATTTAGAAACTTCATTGGGTGGAGCTCGCATAAGAGATTATGAAAATTCTAAAGATGCTCTTAGGGATGTGAAGAGGTTAGCAAAAGGTATGGCATATAAGAATGCTATTCATAATTGTAACTTTGGGGGAGCTAAGGCAGTCATCAATGCTAATCCAGAGGATAAATCAGAGAGATTGTTCCTGGAATTTGGACAAATCGTAGAAGACTTGGGTGGTATGTATATCACTGCTGAAGATATTGGAACCACTGTGGAGGATATGAAGGTTGTTAATCGTAAAACAGAACATGTCTGTGGGCTTGCAGGTGATCCATCGCCGGTTACTGCTCAAGGAGTTATTTACGGATTGAAAGCTTGTTTGGATAATAAATATGAAGATGCTTCTTTGGAAGGATTAGAGACCTTGATTCAAGGTGTTGGTAAAGTTGGTTCTGTTTTAGCAGAAAAACTTGACGAGAAAGGAGCCATAGTTAAGATTTCCGATGTTGATAACAAAAAAATAGAACGAGTGCGTGAAGAGGTCCCTTCCGTGGAGGTTGTCGATCTTGATAAGGTGTTTGGAACGAAATTTGATATATTTATCCCCTGTGCTGTTGGGGGTGTAATTAATGACAGAACGATCGATAAACTTAACTGTGATATTGTTGCAGGTGCTGCCAATAATCCTCTGCAAGATCAAAAACGCCATGCTGAAGAATTAAGACAAAAAGATATTCTTTATGCTCCTGATTACGTTATCAATGGTGGGGGCTTGATAGCGGTTGTAAAGGAGCTTCAGAGCCAGAGTGGCATAGAAGCTGCTATGGAAGAAGTAAAAGAAATCAGGCCCAGGCTGGAGCGTGTTTTTGAAATATCTGAAAGAAGAGGTATCCCTACACAAAAAGCTGCAGATAAGTTAGCAGAAAAGAAGGGGGGATTATAATAATTTTCATATTTAAGCCTGTTCGGCAAGGCCGGACAGGCTTTATTTATTGCAAAATAATAAAGTATTTCTTATATTACACCTAATTATGAAAATTTGCTTTATCCACAATTTATATAAGCCATTTTCTAGAGGTGGAGCAGAGGGATTTGTAGAGAATAAGGCTAAAACATTAAAATCTGAAGGCAAGGAGCCCGTTATTATTACAACTAAGCCATGGAGCGGTTGGGGCTGTTGGGATCCGGAAATACAAAAAGAGGATGGGGTTAAAATTTATAGGTTCTGGGTACCAAATTTATGTTGGTATGGTGACTTAAATAAATATGGAGTTATTTTTAAACTGTTCTGGCATTTTTTTGATATCTTTAATATCTTTAGCGCCTTTATAATCAAGAAAATAATAAGAAAAGAAGAGCCAAAAATAGTAAATACTCATAATTTGACCGGAATTGGTTTTTTGCTGCCACGAGTTATAAATCATTTGGATACTATTTTTGTTCATACTTTACATGATGTTCAGTTAGTGGAGCCGAGTGGTATATTACACTGGGATCATAAACAAGATAATCTTTTTCAGAAAATATATTCTGGTTTGATGAAGAATTTATTCGGTTCTCCAGATAAGGTAAACTCTCCTTCTTATTTTCTTAAAGATTTCCATCGAGATAGGGGTTTTTTTAAAGATAGTGAGTGGCAAGTAAAAGAGTTTGCTCTAAAAAAGAGAAGGAACATAAAACCAAAAAATATAAGTTACTCTCGTATAATTAAATTTTTGTTTGCTGGATCTTTAGAACCACATAAAGGACTAGGTTCATTAATGAAATCTTGGGATGATTATATTTCGGCAGGGAAAGAGCTTCATATAGCGGGGGATGGTTCAATGAAAGAAAAAATCAGGGAGTGGTCCAATTATCGCCAAGGAGTAAAAATGTATGGTAGAGTTTCAAAGCAGAAGCTTGATAAGATTTATAATGAGTCTGATGTACTTATTTTTCCTTCAGTTTGTATAGAAAATAGCCCGGAAGTTATAAAAGAAGCTCTGAATCGTGATTTGTTTGTAGTAGCAGCAGCCACTGGTGGGGTTGTAGAATTTAAAGATTACAATGTTTGGTTGTTTGAACCTGGAAATATAGATGAAATGAAGCAAAAGATAGCTGAGGTTAGTGTTAAGGTGCTAATCAAAAGAGGTTTGAGTACCGAGAAGGAGGATCAGGATATTTTTGAGATTAGATGGGCTAAATATTTCGTTGATTATATAAATGAGAAATTGAACCGAGATTATAGCGTGGAAAATAATAAGGACCAAAACTCTGATATAGATGTATTTGCGGTATCCAAAAACGAAGATTTTGATACTTTGAATTTGCAATTAACTCAAGTGCATCCTGAGTTTTTTTATGAAAAAGCTGGGGGTAGATTTGAATTTAAGGATAATTTAGAGAATGAGGAAGATAAAATAGAGATTATGAAAATAAAATATCTGCTTGAAGATGCTATTGAAAGGAAAAAGAAGGAGTATGCAAAGACTGAAGATATTATACTACTACTTCAGGGTTATTTTCAGGTTAATAAGGTTAAGAGAGCAATAGATTACATGAATAAAAAATTTATACAAGATAATAATTTTTCAGGTATATATTATGTATTTCCGGGAATTAACCGAGGTGGTGTTGAGGAGATTAAGGCAATTTAGTAAAAAAACTCTTTTTATTTTTTATACTCAAAAACCCAAACTTTATTTTCAAAATTCCAGAACCTGTCTGCATACTTTTTTGCTTCATCTCTGATCTTGGCTGCCGGATACCAGTAATCTGTATGAACAAAATATGCTTTATCTGTACCAGCAAAGTTCATAGCCTGTTTCATCCATTTTCTTTTCGGCTTTTTGTAAACCATTTTACTAAAGAATTTTTTGTACAAAGCTCCTCCTGTTGGTATTGAGTAAAAATAGTGTTTAGATCCGTTTTTTAGTTTAATATACTTAGCAAACCCAAATTTCTTTAGAGCCGCTGCTCCTATCATTTGGTTGGTAATGACTATGTAATCTTTCTTGTTGTTAATTTTATCTATAAATTCTACTGCTTTTAGGTCTGCAGTTCTTACGTTATATCCTGTATATTTGGATACTGCGTCTCTGGTCGGGTAAGTAAAATATAGGGATAGAGCTAATATTGCAGCAGAAACTAGCGAAATAACTACTTTTTTTTGGTTCTTATTTATTCTTTTGCTTGCATAGTTTAGAATTTTCTCTATTGAGATGATTAATCCTGGGGTTAGAGTTAGTAGAGACAAATCCAGTAACCTTTGAGCAAAAACTGTTTCTTCATAGGAGATTATCTTTGAGAAATTCATGCTAGTGGCTAACAAGAAACTAGAGCAGAACAACCCTACAGCAGTAGATAAATAAAATTTAGATTTTTTGTCTTTTACAAAAATAAAGCCAGTTATTGCTAAAAAAACTAACAAATACTTCCAAAAATAAACCTTAATATAATATACAGCCTGCCAATACCACTCAGCTCCACCAAATAGGTACCAATGAGGTTTATCAAATATATTTAAAAAAGATTGATATTGGTAGAGTGGATTGGTTACCTGACCGGAATTAGTGAATAAAATGTACAAGGCCATGATTAAGGGTAGACTTAAAATGATAGCAGAAATATATAGGAGCCAACTGATTCTATTTTTAAAAGAAGTGTATCTGAAAAATAAAGACCCAAAATAAAAAACAGAGGTGGGAATTCCTATAAAGGGGTGGACAGCTAAAGTTGTTAAAGTTAGGATTATACCAAACAAGTGGTATCCTATTTTTTCTTTACCCCACTCAAACCAGGTCCAAAACAATAGTATTACTGAAAATAATAATGCAAGATTGTTGGGTGTGGTAACTATGAATTGATTGAGAAGCAAGACTGGCAGTAGGGCTACACTTACAGTTGTAAGCTTCTTATTTTGTTTTTGCATGCAGAAAAATACAGTAAAAGGGATCAAAATAGTAGCCGCTACAGGCACCAAAGCTGAATCTACAAGGTGTATTGAAATATTAGTGGCAAAATGGGCAAATAATACTAGCATGTATTGTCCTATATAGAAGGGTCTTTTAGGGGTTATATAGCCATTTTCAGCTATCCATTTTTCTGTGGCTTGATGGATAAATGGATCAAAGCCGAATCCATGTTTATACAGGATTAAAGCAATTAGGAAGAAAATTCCAAAATGAAATATAAGTAGTATATAACTCGATATCCTTTCTTTATAGATTTGTAGAAAATATAAAAGTAGGGAAGTGGTAAAAAAGAATAATATAAAGAACCTCCAGGTCAAAGGTATCCATGGGGATATTATGGTGTCTCCACTTCTATGAAGAAAGAGTAACACAAACAAACCTGCGTACCCTACAGTAATCAGTAAAAAAAATAATAATTTTTTGTAGTTTAAATTTTTAATTGGATTTCGTAAGAATTTAGGTTTTTTTAATTTTATAGTAGTGTTAAGATAAGCTATCAATGCAGTCAATACTATGATTGAAGCGGAAACTATTACTTTGTTTATTTGAAAAAACCAGTAAATACCTGATAGAATAATGGTTAAGATGCCATATATAGCTACTACTCCAAAAATAGTCCTTGAGACTATATCTAAATCTGATAGTAAGTATTTTCCGGAAGTATACCCTATAGATAGTGAAAATAGAAAAAAGATTATCAGTCCAATAATTTCAGGAAAATTAAACCAAACGGAAAGTAGGATTCCTAGAGACAATATAACCGTGGTAATATTAAGTGTAGTAGTATTAAATTTTGTAAGACTTTTTTTATTCATATAGTCCTCATTTTAGCATAATGCAAGAAATATCCAACCGCCTTTCTGAAGAAAAAACAGACCTGTTCGAGTTCTTACAATCTGACAAAGTTCATCCTCATGATAAGCTTTTAGATAAGACTTTCTTAAGGCTTATACCATCTTTCATAACACCTAATTTTCTAACAACTGTAAGGGTTTTCTTGACCCCTGTAGTATTTTTTTTGATCTCTAGTCAGTATTATAATGTAGGGATTATCTTATTTCTGCTAGCAGCTTTTACTGATGCTATGGATGGATCATTAGCAAGAACAAGAGATCAAATCACTAAATTTGGAATGATGTTTGACCCTTTAGCTGATAAGCTTTTGATAGGTTCATTAGTTATTCTGATAGTTTTTGATATATATAACTTTTGGTTAGCTATGGCTGTTTTGGGTCTAGAGATCGTTTTTATAGTTGTAGCTACAGTAGGTAAAGTAAAGTTTAAAACGACAAGAATGGCAAATATCTGGGGGAAAATTAAAATGATATTACAAGTGATAGCTGTATTTGTGACTTTAGCCGGACTTCTACTTCATGCTCCTGAGTTTTTTACTTTTGGGGCATGGATTTTTGGTTTAGCCATAGGTTTTGCTATAGTTAGCCTATTTGCTCATGGAATATGAAATTTTTTATGAAGAATATTTTACAAATACCTAAAACTAAGTTAAATTTTGTTATTTTATCTGCCTTGATTACTTTGTCTGTTTTGTCTTTTTTACAGATCAGTTTTTTGCAAGAAATGTGGTTTGGATTGATTATAGTAATAATATTAACTGTAGGTTTAGGTAAACTTTGGCATGATATTTTATCTAAAGTTTTTCGTATCAAAAGAGGAAAATACACTACTTACATTTTAGGTGGACTTGCGGGTATTATTTTTTGGGGTTTTATATTATCTTTTTTTGTTATTACTTATAAGTTGGCAGATTGGGTAGTTCCAATTAGTATACTAATAGTCTCTGTTGCTACTTATTATTTGAATAAATATTCTGTTCAAAACAAAGTTCGTCTAAAACCCGGGCATTCTGATATTCATATTAGAAATTTTCTATTTTTTACCAACCACAATATCTTATTAGCTTTGTACTTCATGTTTTGGGTGTTGTCTGCTTATTTACTTTTTAACTCAAAAAGTACTGCTTCTTTAATGTCGCCTTGGATGAATATAGAAAGTGGTTTTGTTTATTCTTTTTTAATTTCAACATTAATACTTGCAGCGATACTTTTATCTAAGCATAAAACAAAGACTATCTTATTTGTGATTCTTGCTCACTCCTTACTTTTACATTCATACCTTCCATTATCTCACGTACAACCTTGGGGTGGTGATGTATGGAGACATATAAGCTATGAAAAGATATTAATTCAAGAAGAGCCTATTAGACCGATTTTATTTGATTCAAGTTTTAATGTAGTAAATATAGGATTTTTAGAGATACCTCAGCTCTTTACTCACTTTCAAAAACTTTCATATTCATTTTTATGGGGTTTAATTTCTACTTTAGCACAATTACTTCAAGCTCCACTTACTGTATTACATAAGTGGCTGGTACCTCTGTTGTGGTCTGTGACAGTACCTATAATTTTTTTTCAGATTGGTATAGTTTTATTTAAATCACCTCAGAAATCTCTCTGGTTTTCCTTGCTTAGTCTTGTACCCTTTAGTTTACAAGCCTTGGGTTCTATAACCTCTCCTGTGTCCTTTGGATATTTAATTTTCTTTTTTAGTGTACTGCTGGGGCTGTTATATTTACAAGATAGATTTAAGTGGCAGAGAAGAATATTTTTCGGTTTAGCAGTGTTGATGTTTTTTGGTTATTTATTACATAGTTTATTGATATGGCTATTGGTAGTACTTTTGTTTTTGTGGTTCAGTTTTGACGATATAAAGAATAAAATAATTAGAGTCATCTCTAAAACTTCTACTGTTGTAGTTGCAGTAATTTCTATCCCTACAATAGAGGTAGTGTACGGAGTAAGTAACTTTGATAATTTTAAACCTTTTTATAGCTTTTTAGACTTTATTAAGTTAATAAGCGGTTGGAAGTATACAAAAATTATACAAGCTAATAATTCTTTGATAGGTAACATTTTAATAAATCACACCCCAAACTACGCCTTTAAATCCACTTTAATCACTGATTACAGGTATCATGTTTTTATTTTTTCTTCCTTAGTATTAATTGCAGCTATTGTAGGTCTAAGAAATATAATCAAAAACAACAAATCTACCTGGAAAGCAATAGGTTTTTTATTTTTGGTTAGTTTTTCTGGGTATTTCTTTAGTTGGTACTTTTTGAGTGGTGATCATTTATTAGCTAGAAGACTTAATGGGATGATAGCATTTAGTTTGCTACTTATTTCTTTGCTTGGAGTATGGAGAGTTATTACATACTTTAGTAAGAATTTATCAAAAAACTCTATTAAGTTAATTTTAGCAGGTATTTTGGCTTTAACCTCTTTGTTTGCCGCGACCTCTTATATGTCCGGTCCCGATATGCGTGTATTAGCACAGAGTGAGGATGAAAGTGCTGGTTATGTTTGGAGTAATATTTCTGAAAGAAATCTAGATTCAAAGAATCATTGCATTTTGGCAAATACTTGGATCTTATTAAGATTGAGGGCATATTCATCCAACAAGATAATAGGTGGCGGTTACCCAATCGGAAAACAATTTGCTCAACCCGAACGTATAAAATTACTTAATGAGATAAAAAATAAACCAAGTAGAGACATATTACAGAAATCTCATGATATTACTGACTCAGATTTTTGTTGGATAATTTTACCGATAGAGAACTTTTCAGATAAAAAAATAAATGATATAAATCGCATTACGGGTAGTAAACCGAAATATATGAGAGAGTTTGCAATATGGAAAGAGCAAAAAGAGTTGAAAAAAAGTAGTAAAATAGATAACATAAAAGAGTAAAATTAATAAAATAACATGCAAGAATGTGATTTTTGTAAAATTGTAGATGGAGAAATCCCTAACCATACAGTGTATGAAGATAACCACTCGCTAGCATTTTTGGATATAAACCCTCAGGCAAAAGGTCATACGATAGTGATTCCCAAAGTGCATGCAGAAACTTATTTTGATTTGAATGAAGAGCTTGTAAAAGAACTATTTAAGGCAGTGCAAAGAGCTATGGAGAATATAGATTCTAAGATTAACCCAGACGGGTACAATGTAGGCTGGAACCAAGGAAAAGCTGGTGGCCAGGTTGTACCGCACCTGCATGTGCACATTATGCCCCGATGGGAAGACGACGGCGGAGGCAATATGCACTCTATAGTAGACAGCCCAGGTGATATGAAAGTGGAGGAGGTAGCTGAATTGTTTAATTAATAAATGGTATGGCGAATAGGCCCGAGAAGATATCAGAAGAAGAAATACACGAAAACCCCTGGTGGAGCTACAAGCACGATAAATATAAATTGCCAAGCGGAGAAGAGGGTGACTATTATTATGCTGATACAGAAGGTGGAGTAATGGTAGTGCCGGTACTCCCAGACGGGAAACTGGGACTGATTCGGCAGTACAGATACCTTGCAGACAAAAAGGGGATAGAGTTCCCCGGAGGTCAAATACTGGAAAATAAGAGCCCTGAAGAGTCAGCCAGGGTTGAGCTGAGAGAAGAAACGGGGTTTATAGCTGATGGATTTACTCAGGTAGCTACATTTGAAGTAGCTCCCGGCTTTGCCAAAGACAAAGCACACTTATTTTTAGCTCAAGTTGAAGAGCAAAAACAGCAGCAACTAGACAGCTCTGAAAATATAGAGGTTTTATCGAGGAGAGTAGATGAATTTCAGGAAATGATTACACGTGGGGATATTTTCCACGGTATGACTCTCGCCGCTTGGAGCTTGGTGTCTCCATATTTTGAACGTCTACATGAAGAACCGAGAGAAAAATCGCCAAAAGTAAAGCAGATTCTAGATAAAATATTTCGTTAATGACAGCTAAATTTAATAAAAAGTCTGAAGAGGTCGTAGCTAAAAATCCTTATTGGGTTTATAAGCATGATAAATATGAGCTACCTAATGGAGAGGATAGTGACTATTATTATGCCGATATTAATGATTTTGTAATGATTGTGCCTGTCTTAGATAGTGAAACCTTAGTTGCTATTAAAGAGTTTAGGTATTTACTTCAGGATTATAGCATAGAACTGCCGGGTGGTTATTGTGAGGATGACAAAACTATAAAAGATTCAGCTAAGAGCGAGCTTAAAGAAGAAACAGGATATGGTGTAGATAAGTTGGAGAAAGTTGGTAGTTTCGGGTCTTCGCCGGGGGTTATGAAAAACACCACCCATGTTTTTTGGGCTTCTGTATCAAAAAAAGATAAACAAAAACTTGATGAGTCTGAGGAGATAGAAGTGCTTGAGATGTCAATAAAAAAATTTCAAAGGTTAATAAAAGAGGATAAGGTCAAACATGGAGAAACATTGGGGGCATGGACACTAGTTTCTGCAAAAATACAAAGGGAAGTTGATAGTTTTAATATATAAACATGAATTTACTAGTAACTGGAGGTGCTGGTTTTATCGGTAGTAACTTCATCCATTATTGGCTGGATGAAAACCCTGAGGATGAGGTTGTAAACCTTGATCTTCTTACTTATGCCGGTAATTTAGAGAATTTAAAAGATGTGGAGAACAACCCAAACTACTCTTTTATTAAGGGTGATATAACTAACAAAGAGTTAGTGGAGGATGTCATCAGAGAGCATGAAATCGACACTATCGTACATTTTGCAGCTGAAAGTCATGTAGACCGATCCATAATGAATTGTGAGGATTTTGTGCACACAAATGTAGTTGGCACTTACTCTTTGTTAGAGCAAGCTAGAGATTTTAACCTAAATTTTCATCATGTCTCTACTGATGAGGTCTTTGGAGAGCTGGATCCGGAAGACCCGCCTTTTGATGAAAATACCGACTATGACCCGCAAAGCCCGTATGCGGCCTCAAAAGCAGGGTCTGATCATCTGGTTCGTTCTTATCATAATACTTACGATTTAGAGGTGACTATCTCCAACTGTTCTAATAACTATGGACCATACCAATTTCCGGAAAAAATTATTCCTTTGTTTATTTCGAATCTAATGACTGATGAAAAGGTTCCGGTCTATGGTGATGGAAAACAGCGTAGAGACTGGATACATGTAGATGATCACAGCCGAGGAGTTGAAAAGATTATAAAAGATGGGGAGTCGGGAGAAACATATTGTTTGGGAGGTGACAGTGAAATGACAAACTTAGAGCTTACTAAAACTTTGCTGGAGTTGATGGACAAGGATGAGTCATATATAAAACACGTAAAAGACAGGCCCGGCCACGATAGAAGGTATGCTATAGATTTCTCTAAGGCTAAAGAGAAGCTCGGTTGGGAGCCACAAATTGAGTTTAGACAAGGACTTAAAAATACCATTGAGTGGTACGAACAAAACCAGGAGTGGGTGAAAAGATGTAAAAGCGGCGAGTACAGAGATTACTATAAGCAGCAATATAAAAAAAGATAATTAAATTTTATGAAAATATTAATTATCGGTGATGGCTTCATTGGGAACAGATGTGCAAATTCCTGGGAAGATGAAGCTGTAATTTCAGACAAAAGGATAAACTCTACTGAAGATATAGTTTCTGAGATTGAAAAATACAAACCTGATGCCGTACTCAATGCGGCTGGGCGTACAGGAAGACCAAATGTAGACTGGTGCGAAGATAATCAGCTGGAAACTATTGTAGGAAATACAAAGCTTCCGATAATACTAGCAGAAGGGTGTCATGAAACTGATACTTATTTGCTTCATGTTGGGTCCGGTTGTATCTTCTATGGTGAGTCACATCATGAGGACGGAAAGTGGAGAGAAGATGATCACGGCAACCCTGAACCAGTATATTCACGTACAAAGTGGGCTGCCGATCTTACTCTTTCAACTCTGGAAAATGTAGGTATTGCTCGGATCAGGATGCCGATTGATCATGTTCCCAGCCCCAGAAATCTGATTGATAAGCTAATAAATTATGAGAAGGTAATAGATGTAGAAAACAGTGTTACTATCGTAGAAGATATGATAGACGTTTTTTATCAACTATTAGAGCAAAAAGGAGAAGAGATTTATCATGTAACCAATCCCGGCACTTTAAAGCACAGGGATATCATAAGCCACTATAAGGAATATGTAGACCCCGACCATGATAATGAGTGGATTACCGAAGAGGAGTTAGTTGAACTGGGATTAGCCGATAAAGAGAGATCAAACAATTTTCTTCACTCTAGTAACTTAGAAGATTTGGGGATAGAAATGAGGCACATTCAAGATGCTATCGAAGATACGATGAAAAAATATGCAGAATTAAAGAAGATAAATAATGACTAATACACATCAACCTAAAAGTTACGATGAATTCGATAAACGCGAATGGTGGAATGAAGCTGAAAAAGAAATATTTAAAAAAGTTACCGCCGAAAAATTACCGGAATCTGTTCCAGATGCTGTAGTCTGGATCGAAGGGGATGCAAGGGATAGAGTAGATAAGACTATGGAAGTATTGGAATATTATAACCATAAACCAAAGCTAATTTTATCCGGTGGGCTAGAAGGAAACCCATATCGACCAGACTCTGATTTGCGACCCGACGGTGGAAATATCCCTTCCTGGGAGATAAAAGAAGAATTCCTCGAGCGAGGAGTAGATAAGGAAAATATAATTTTAGAAGATGAATCTCGCAACGGTTTAGAGCAAGCAATCAATGATGTCGAGATTGCAAAGAAACGAGACTATGACAGCTTAGTCTTGGTTGCTTCAACTTGGCATCAGCCGAGGTTATTTTTGACTTTTGTCAATCAGCTACATGAACAAGATGCTTTGGATATTGAGCTGATTAACCAACCGGAGACCAGCTATCCACTAGATAGAAAAATTCCTGGCCGAGGAAAAGATACATTGGAGATGCTACAAGAGGATCTCTGGAAAATAACTGAATACAATGAAAATGGAACTGTTGCTAAAGCTGAAGTTGAGCTGGAGTATTTGGAAAGGTTTGAGAAAGAGTATGAAGAAGTCAGTGAAAAGATTGAAGAAATTGTCGAAGAAATTGAGTTAAAAAAGTAGTATGTCACCCCCAAACCGAGGAGATAATAATAGAGATCCTGGAAAATTAGGCGATGAAAATTCTGTAAATAACCCAGAACAAGAACCTGGAGAAGAGTTTTTAGACCCTAATCAAAAACCTGAAAGATATTATGGTGAGCCTGGTAGTTTGTCTGAAAAGTTAGAGTTAATAGATAAAGTTATTCTAAGAAGAGATGCTGATTTGTTAGTTGAGGAAGACTTAATGACTGATGATCAATTGATGGAGTATTTAGTATTGGTTGAGGGTGAGCAGTCAGAGCAGATAGTTCGTATGATTAGAAGTTTTAACGTTTTAGTTGAAGACTTTACTTCGCAAGATGAAGATCCTTTTTCAGTTGAGGGAATTAGAAAAATAGCTAATAGAACTGGCTTGGATCGTCCTAGTTTTTTTACCAAGATAGCCAAAGCATATTTTCACATGGGCCAATTTGATCCCTCTTTTTTTCTTACAAGTGAAAGATTGACAAAAGCGGTACTTGATCTAAAAGAGGGAGAAATTTCTCCGATAGAAAAAGCTGATGCGGTTGAAACCTTAGGTTCTATTCAGGATAAATTTGGAGATCAAGCCAGTGCTTATAAACTAAAAGAAAGCGGATTACAAGTTTTAAATCATTCAGATATGCAAGATGTAAATCAAGCATGGTTAAAAGCAAAGTGTCTCCACGGAATGGCTGACTATCAAATAGATGATGAGAGAGTTCCTAATGAAAAGATAGAAGATAGATTTGAAGAGGTAGAACAGATCCTCCGTGATATTCAAGATGAAGCTCATGTAGCTAGAACAAAACTAGATATAGCAAAGTTTCATATTCAAAATGAGGATTATAAAAAAGCTCACCAATATGCAAGCCAGGCTTATGAAGAATTACACGAAACTGGTTATATTAGGAAATTGCCGGACGCAGCTGAGATTATGAGGGATAGTCAAGAACAACTTAGTTCGGATGCACAAATTGTAAGAAGAATAGAACAAATCCAAACGCAAGACAGAGAAGCAATACAACCTAAAAGAGAAGATTTAGTTGAACTTAAAGAAACAGAAGAAAAGTTAAAACCAGCTAGAGTTTTATTAAAACTCCCAAGCTCTTCTGGAGAAACTGTGTATTTTGTTAAAAAAGATTCTGATGGAAGTTATGAGCTGCCAGAAATTGAAGGTTTGGAGAGTGGGGAGGGTTTTTCTAAGTTTGAAATGTTAAAAAATTTAGAAAGAATGCTAGCAGAGAATTTATCTGAGTCAGAAGATGCAGAATTAGAAAAAATTACATCTAATCATCCAGTCATTCCTACAGGTGAGGAAAAAAGAAGTGAAGATCGAGAGGTGCAATTATATAAAATAGATCTAACATCAGGACCACAAGATAAAATACCAGAGGTGAAACCTGGTGAGCTTGAAAAAAAAGAAAAATTTTGCTATGTTGCTATGAAATATGAAGAATTAAAGAGTAATCAAGAAAATTTTGATTCTGAATCGCAAAAATTGATTGAAGGAGAAATTGAATATCAAGGAGAGTAAAAATATTACGACTAAATCGAAACAACTGCAGGCATAGCTAGCTGGATTTTTTTAATTTAGCTAGGTGTGCCTGCCTCGCTGAGGAGGACACCCGCCAAAACTTCCCGCTGGGAATAAGTGGCGTCGTTATAGTCCGTAAACCTTTCCGCGAATGCGGAGGTTTGTGATGAGTAACGAGCAACGGAGAGTCGTCTCGCTGGACGAAGTCCGCGAGACG
This sequence comes from Candidatus Magasanikiibacteriota bacterium, assembly GCA_042218065.1. Taxonomy (GTDB): domain Bacteria; phylum Patescibacteriota; class Patescibacteriia; order Magasanikbacterales; family UBA922; genus JBDGRJ01. The sequence continues at coordinate 48,471 of JBDGRL010000012.1, forward strand.
CTCGCCGACGAATTTGGGGAAAAGGTCTTGATTGACCTGATTCCACAGATCGACGAGTCCCAGTGGGTCCTCGACCTCTGGGCCGAGCTCGATGGGGCACAACCTCATGATGAGTGGGTCGCTGGTCGTCGAGATCGGCGATTCTTCGATGTGGGGGTTCGTAACCCCTATCTCGATCCCCCTCAAGGAGCGCCATGGGGGCAACTCGAGATCAGGGAGGAGCCGACGATTCAGCCGGACCAGTCCGGCAACCGGATCGTCGGGTACGTCCTCATCGAGTCGCTTCGGCTCGAATACGGATCGGCCGTGCGTGTCACGGCCAGCTCCGTCTCGAACGATGAGGCGGAGATCTGCGTCGACGACCAGCCGGCGATCGAGTCGGAGGACGAGGTCCACGGGATGTTTCGCACAAACGGCCCCCGAATCAACGGGGACGTGTTGGTGATCGAACGCCCGGTCGAATCCGCTGAGGGCGATGGGTGGGGAACCCCCAATGCCCTCATCAAGCAGGCCGAAGATCAAAAAGTCGGTCAAGGTCTGCGTCAAGCGGGCCTCGTCGAGTAATTGAACACCAACACCCCGAGTCGCGAACCCACGGACTTCACGGCCCGTGCTGAAGCGGCTCGGGGTTGAGCCCCAGGAAAGGTAAGCCTGAGAATGGCGGAGCCGAATTTCCGAGAGGAGGGAGCCTAGCGTGTTAACGTGAGGCTAGCAGGTTCGAATCCTGCCCGGGGCATTTTGCACGATTGTTCGATCTTTGTAGAATTTGGGGGAGCCTAGAACAGTTTGTTCTAGGCAATACAAAAGCTCACCAAATCTGGTGAGTTTTTGTATTTTTTGCTATAGTTTGAAAAAATAATTTTTGTGAAGGAAAAATTAGCTCGCAACCCAAAACTACTATTCTGGATTAATGCTTTGAAAAATGTGAAAGTTTTAAGCATTGTAATTTCTTTATTTTATCTTCACCGTGGTTTGAGTTTATCACAGATTTTTTATTTATCGATCGTCTGGGCGGTGACAAATTTACTATTTGAAATCCCTTCTAGCTACATGGCCGATAAGTGGGGCAGGAAGAAAACTTTATTTGTCGGTGCAGTCTCTTTTTTATTCTACTGGATTGTTTTGTTGGTTGGTGCTAGCTTTTGGGTATTTGCTTTTGCTATTTTTTTGTATGCCTTTTCTTTTGCTTGTTTTTCTGGAACAGATGATGCTTTACTTTATGATACCAAAAAAGAGTTAGGCAAAGAGGCAGAAACTTTAGGTTCATTTGGTAAATATTACTCAGCCAAAAGGATTTTCAAAATTGCTGCTCCAATTTTAGGAGCAGTTATTGCTAAGGATTTACTTGAATGGCAATTTCAGCTAATCATCAGTATAGATATATTTGCTTCTCTGTTGGCTGTTATTATGACATTGTTTTTAGTTGAGCCCACTCACTACAAGGAAGTAAAACAAGAAGAGGCGGATATATTGTTAGATGCCTGGAATTTACTCAGCTCGAATAAAAATCTACTCAAAGCCATCTTAAATAAAACTCTGATTTTTATAGCTGGTTTTATAACTTTCCGCTATTATCAAAAATTATTTGTCGATCTTGGTATGGCAGTAATAGCGATCGGTATCGGTTGGTCTATGTTTCAGGTAATAATGTTTTGGGGTAATCAAAAAATTACTGAAGTCTTCAAAAATTATCCTTTGCCTCAAAGGATAGATTTCCTAAACTATATTTTTGCTGGTGTAATGAGTAGTTTTGTCGCTATTTATTTTATCGCTTCGGAGAGGTTTTATCTTCTATTTATTTTGTTTGTAGTGGCTCATATAGCCGAGACGCTTAGATATACTTTATTCTCCGAGATGTTCAACAAAAACTTCAAATCTTTCAATCGTTCGACAGCTTTATCTTTGTCAAATTTTCTTAAAAGTGTGCTAGATATTCCGTTGATATTTTTTGCCGGCTGGTTAGTTAGCCTCGATATTATCTACCCTTATGTATTTGCTGCTATTTTAGCTGTTGTAGTTAGTTTGGTTGTTAGTCTCCACGGGTTAGGTTTATATGTTCAGAAAAAGCCAGTTAAAGCTTCCTAATTTTTTTCAAAGTTTAAATATAATAATATGCCAAAAAAATGAATACCAGAAGTACACAAAAAACAAATGTAAACAAAAAATTTAGCCCTGGTCACTACGGATTTGTATTGAAGCCAGATTCCAAAATAAGAGAAAAAGTTGAGAAAATCCAGCAGGAATTTTGTCCGAATGTAGAATTTAAGGCTGGAGCAGATGGGGATATTCACCTTACTTTATATCATGCTCCAATAAGTACTGTTTCCAAGCCAAAAATAGATAAAATTATCAAAACCGTCGAAGCTACAGGAATATTAGATGAAAGATTACAACTTAGAGAGTTAGAAATTTATGGAGAAACATTTCTATTTTGGAGTGTCTCAACTATTCCAGAAGTGTTGACTGAAGCTCATAAAAAAGCTTTAAATTTGGCTAACTTTTTACAGAAAGAGGCTTCTGAAAGTAAAGAAAATTTAGCAGGTTTAAGCGAGAAAGAACAAGAAAATATCAAAAAATATAATCATCCGCTGGTAAAAGATTTATACAAGCCTCATATTACTATTGCTTATAACTCGACAGGAATAGAAGTTGAATCTAAAAAAATTGAAAATTTCTCTCATTCTGCTTCTATTGACATTGAAGAAATAAGTTTTGCTCGTATAGGTGATAATGGTCGGGTAGAAGAAAATTTACTTACAATTTCTTAATTATGAAAAACACATCTATACTGGAGAAAAATCAAGAAGAGCTAGAAAAAATTATTCAAATATTAGAAGATGCAATTGGCCATAATGCACGAGTTGCCGGAATTATTCAAATAGGAAGTTATGCTAATGGTGAGTCGGTACCAGGACTCTCGGATATAGATACAAGAGTGTATGTCGAATCTGATGAAGTATATATCTGGAATGTAGCTGGACACAAAACCAGCGAAGAAATTTATCAAGAGAATAAACTTGATGATTTTGTTGATGAATATGGAGAAAAGCCGATAGAAGATTTAACGTGGAATAATTTTAATCTTCCTATGTGGGACCAACTAGAAGAAGAGTTTGGAGTCCAAATCGAGTTTGGACTTACTGATAAGAGGTATGCTGATTATGCATTGCAAAATATTAAGAGTTCACCTACTAATGAGCATTCTTTCTTGATGAAACGAAGTATTATTTATGATCCGGATAATTTTTTATCACAATGGAAACAGAAGCTTTCCGGAGAAGTTTTTCCTACAATGGTAGAGTTTTACAAGGACCAATACCTCAGCGGTCTGTCAGATAAACTTTATAATAGCACAGAAATAACTGAAGGTGACTTAGAAGAAATTGAGAGAAGAAATAAAATCCAATGGATCAAACGAGCAATTCGGCACATTAGAGAAGCTGTTACAACTAAAGTTTATGCCGCTACTGGAGAAATAGTTCATAAAAAAGACGATATCCTTGCTTTTTATAAAAAACACTTACCTGAAAGATACGATTTTGTAAAAAAATTATATCGCTGGAAGACAGACTACGAAACAAGAAAAGAAATGATCAAAGATTGTCTAGAAAATCCTAAAAAATATTCTGAGAAGTTTGAAGAGTTGACTCCAAAGTTGGAGGAAGTTGTTAAAGAAGTCAGTAATTTGCGACTTAATTAGTAATTAAAATCTTGGCTTTCGTAAATAAGTAAGATAAAATTAAATTACAAGAAATTAAAATTAAGTTTACTTATGAAAAACCGAAAAACAAGCACAGAAGAAGATTTTTTTGATCTTGCTGGATCAGTCGATCATGAAGGTGGAGAAAAAGATTTTGATGAGTTAAGAAAAAAACTACTAAACAGGTAGCTGAATCTGTCATTAAAGACATACATAAATTAGAATCATAGTTTGCTATTTACTACTCCATCCATTAAAATATCAGCAGTATGAATCTATCAGTAATTACCGTAACTTGGAACAATGAAGATGAAATAGCCGAGCAGATACGCTCGGTAAGATCTGCATGTAATGATATCGAATTCGAGCAGATTATAGTAGATAATGACTCACCAGATGATACCGTAAAAGTTATTGAAAAAAATTTTCCTGAGGTGAAATTGATAGCTAATAAGGAAAATAAAGGCTTTGGTACAGCAAATAATCAAGGAGTTGAACAAGCAGAAGGTGAATTTTTGTTGTTTTTAAATCCGGATATGAAACTAAAAGAGGGAAGCTTAGATAAGATAGTAAAATGGATGAGAGACAATGAAGATGTAGGAATTGCTTGTCCAAAGCTTATTAACGAAGACGGTAGTTTCAACGAGCATGCCAGTCCACGCAGTTTCCCTACAGTTCTAGAGCAGCTAGCGATTATTTTCAAGATCCCTCACATTTTTCCATCTGTATTAGATAGATATTTAATGACAGATTTTGATCCAAGTAAGGAGCGAGAAGTCGATAGTGTCCGCGGATCTTTTATGCTGATGCGAAGAGAAATTGTAGAAGAACTAGGCTGGGCTTTCGATCCAAGATACTTCATCTGGTATGAAGATGTAGATATCTGTCGTGAAGTAAAAAGCCTAGGCTACAAAGTAATGTATACTCCGGTAATTGAAGCAGTTGATTATGTCGGTAAGAGCTTCGGCCAGAGAAGAGGTCTATGGAAGCAAAAGAACTTTACTGAAAGTATGCTAAAATATTTCAAAAAATGGGAGCCATTCTATAAATGGATCTGGATCGCTATGGCTCGTCCGATTGGAATTTTTATGGTTTGGTTGCAAGAAAAAATTATAAATTAAGAAACTATGCCTAAAACACCAGAGGAGAGAAAAAAAGAGCTGAAGCACAACCTCTCCCTAAAAATAAAAAAGTGGGTAAAAAACTCCAAAAAAAGCCTGAAGGAGCTAGCTACTACCTTATGGCCCAAAGCAAAAGAGGATAAATATTACAAAAAGAAGAAAGGAGGTTTAGTATTTGATGCTGAGGCATTTTTAAATGACTGGGCTGAAAATATATTGCAAGAAGAACGGGCGGAGCCGAATGATATCTCTTTTGTAGATAGACCGATTATAGAAACGGATGAAGGGGAAATAACTCCCGGGGAGGAGGAGTTTGAAAGTAAAAAAACAATTCCGAGAACACAATATCTACAAGAAGTACTGCAAGAATTCGGTTATGATTTTTCTATTGTCGTAGGTAGCGATAGACCGGAGATGTTCAGAGAAGAACCTTATCAGGCTTATATGGTTCAAGATATAGACAGGATTGTGTTGGTAAACAACCAAGAAGAAGAAGCGACCTTCGTGATATTCGACAGTGATACGGAAGATCTATTTGACAGGCCTCAGCTAAAAGATGATCTTAAAAGTAGACCGGATGTAAAACGTATAAAATATGAAGGTAAAGAAAGCTGGCAAAATAAACTAAGGGAGTTATTGGAGGAAGACTATAATTTAAAAGAGACTGAAGGACGTTTTCTCAGTTTCGATGAATTGAAAAAAGAAGTACAAGCAGCAGGGGTAGAAAGCAGTAGCGAATATCAAGAAGAACAAAAAGAACACGACAATTGGCCCAGCACCCCTAATAGAGCTTACTCCAAACAATGGTCAAGCTGGTACGACTTTTTAGGCAAGGAAAAGCCTAAAGAAAGATTTCTCGGTTTCAATGAATTACAAAAAGAAATACAGGCAGCAGATATAATGAATCGGTCAGAATATAGAAAAGAACAAAAAGAACACGACAATTGGCCTAGCCAACCTTATAGAACATACTCCGAACAATGGATCGATTGGTATGACTTTCTAGAAAAGGAAAAACCTGAATATATTAGTTTCAATGAGTTAAAAAAAGAAGTACAATCTGCAGGAATAGAAAGTCGAAGAGAATATAGAGAAGAACAAAAAGAGCACAATAGATGGCCGTCTAATCCTGTTAAATATTATCAAAATAAATGGAAAAATTGGTACGATTTTTTAGGTAAAGAGAAATCTGAATATCTTAATTTTAGTGAATTAAAAAAAGAAGTTCAAGCAACAGGTATAGAAAGTCATATAGAATATATAGAAGAACAAAAAAAGCACGACAGTTGGCCCAGTACCCCAGATAGAATTTATTCAGAACAGTGGACTAACTGGTATGATTTTCTGGACAAAGAAAAACCCGAAGAAAAATTAAGCTTTAATGAGCTAAAGAAAGAAGTACAAGCAGCAAATATAAATACACAAAGAGAATATAGAGAAGAACAAAAAGAGCATAATAGATGGCCCTCTAAGCCTGAAGGATTTTATCAAAATAAATGGAAAAATTGGTACGACTTTCTAGGTAAAGAAAAATAAAATGCGAAAACTATCAGTACAACTAGTAACTTGGAATGGAGAGGATTATATCCCATATCTGTTTGATTCTCTACGAGATCAAACCTTTGACGATTGGAAGCTGAACATTTTAGATAATAATTCTGATGATAATACTTTAGAAGCACTAGAGAAGGAGCTGGAAGACTTTGAAGTTAATTATCACTTCCAACAAAATGATACAAATGTCGGCTTTGCTCCGGGTCATAATAAGCTTTTTAGGGAAACAAACTCCGAGTATTTTTTAATGCTGAACCAGGATATGTACTTGCAGCCGGATTGCTTAGAAAAGTTGGTTGATTTTTTAGATAAAAATCAGGAAGCTGCAGGGGTAACACCGCGTTTAATGAGATGGAAATTTGATCTACTAAAAGATAAAAATGTGGAAGAAAATGATCTGCTTAAGCAAAGCTTTACCGATCAGGTGGACTCTTTGGGTATGAAAATTTTTAAAAATCGCAGAGTTATAGAGCAATATACCCAAAAAAAATGGAGCAAGATTAAGGATAAATTTGATTCAGATACCCGAGAAGTCTTCGGTGTGTCAGGTGCTTTTCCTATGTTCCGCAGGAGCTCCATAGAAGAAATTACTTTCGATAATGGTAATTATCTGGACGAAGATTATCATTCTTACAAGGAGGATGTGGATCTAGCTTATCGTTTGCAGTCCAGCGGCAACAAAGCTTATGTCATATTAGATACAGTAGCTTATCATGATCGTTCCGCTGCCGGTCCGGAAAACCCTGGAATTATAGCTACTATAAAGAATAAACTTGATCAGAGTGAGTGGGTGAAAAAACACAGCTACAAAAACCATCTGATGACGTTGTATAAGAATGAATATTGGCAGAATTTTTTGCTTGATTTTCCATTTATATTTTGGTATGAATTAAAGAAGTTCATCTGGTATCTACTATTTGATCCGAAAGTGCTGAAAAGCCTGGCTACAGCATGGAGTCTAAGAGATAGAATGAAAGAAAAAAGAGAACAAATTAAAAAAGGGCGTGTCAAGAATTATAAAGAAATGAGAGAAAACTGGTTGTAAATTCCAATGATAATATTAATTTTCCACTATATCGAGCATTTGAGCATGAGCGTATAAAATTTTAGCTATGAAGAGCGATTTCTTTGTTTCAATGTTTGACGCCGAGTCGGCGGTGAGTTTTGAAACAAAAGCGATGAATAGTAAAAATTTAGTGAAAGCTCAACCAGCGAGAGATAGTGGAAAATTAATATCAAACAGATGAAAGACTTAACAATTGCATTCGTCAACTACAAGATGAAAGACGACGTCATTAAAGCAATAGACTCCATATTGGATGACATCGAGGGGTGCGATTATGATATTCAGATAAATGTAGCTGATAATTCACAAAATGAGGACGGATTGAAAGATGAAATGGAGGAAAAATTTCCTCAGGATAATGTAAAATATATAGATTCGGGTGGTAATGTCGGATTTGGAGCTGGTAATAACATAGCATTTCAAGAAACACCGGCTAGGTACTATTTTGCTCTCAATTGTGACACTGTAATACCGAAAGACTCCAACACTATTGAAAGAATTATAGAATTTATGGACGATAATCCTAAGATCGGTTGTATCGGGCCTAGATTGGAGAATATGGATGGAAGTTTGCAGTATTCTTGTTTTCGCTTTGATCTGCCCTCCATTTTGATCAAACCTCTCAAGAAAGCAGGCTTACACAAAAAATGGGATTGGGTTAAAAAATACACTGACAATCTACTGATGAAAGATTTTGACCACTCTGAAACCATGCCTGTAGACTGGGTACTGGGGGCAGCTATGGTAGTACGCAAAGAGGCAGTCGATGATGTAGGCTGGTTCGATGAGCGGTATTTTATGTATATAGAGGATGCAGATTGGTGCCATGAAATGTGGGAAGCTGGTTGGCCAGTTTATTATGTTCCTGATATAGTAATAAGGCACAGACATGAGAGGGGTTCAGACAAAGTTCCGGGAATCATAAAAGCTTTAGTAAAAAATAAATTAGCAAGAATCCACTTGGCCAGTTGGTTAAAATACCTCTGGAAGTGGAGAGGTAATCATAAATATTATGCTAGATAATTTTCATTCATTCTTGTCCGCTCATTCTCACTATGTTCCGAGGTAATTACCTGCATGACTTTAGGTAATTAAATCCGCGGACAAGAATGAGTGAAATTTTAGATCTATGATGATTGAAACATTGTATAAGATTTATTGCATGGATATTTGAATTAAATAATTATCACCAATATGAAGAAAGAGGCAGAAAATTTAGACGAATATCCAAAGATAGCGATTGTTTATCTTTCCTTTCATTGTGAGCCCTATATTGATGATGTAGTTTCAGCTCTTAAAAATGTAACTTATCCAAAGGACAAGTTAGAGCTGGTCATAGTAGATAATCCCCATCCTGATCATGGCTCTTCTGTCCGTTATCTAGAAGAGAATGTCATGCCGATGTCGGGAGAAGAACTGCCTCATATTACATTATTACCTCAAGAGGAGAACTTAGGCTTTGCTGGCGGCAACAACAAAGGTGCTGAGTGGGCACTGGAGAATGATTATGATTATGTATTTTTTCATAATGATGATGGGTTTGTAGCGACTAATTGTTTTGAACCACTGGTAGAATTAATGGAGCAAAATGAGGGTGTAGGCATGGCTCAGTCATTAATGCTTCTACACCCGGATACTGATAAAATAAACAATACGGGAAACTCCTTTCATTACTTAGGTTTTGGGTTCGGGAATAATTATAGAATGCCTGTCAAAGATTATGAGAAAGAAGAACCTCAAGAAATAGGGTATGCAAGTGGAGCAGCTCTTATGGTACCAACTGATCTGATTGAAAAGCATGGAGCCTGGGATGAGGATTACTTTCTGTATCATGAAGATATGGAATGGTGTTTTCGGTTGAGATCACTCGGGTATGAAATTAAGATGGTCCCAAACTCTATCTTTTATCATAAATATCAGTTTAGCCGCAGTATTACCAAATTCTATTATATGGAAAGAAATAGATATGGAACCTGGCTCAGATTCTTTAGCTGGCCAACTCTTCTTATGTTATTACCCATGGAATTAGTGCTAGAAATTGGTTTGTTAATCTATTCTATTAAAAATAGCTGGTTTGATAAGAGGTTAAAATTGTATAAGTATTGGCTTAAACCAAAGAATTGGAAAATGTGGCTTGAAAAAAGAAGAGAAACTAGAAAAAACAAGAAAGTCAGTGATAGAGAATTGCTTGCCAAAGCTAATCCGATAATAGAATTTCAAGAAAAATCGATGCAAGATCCTTTATTGAAGAAAGTTGGTAATCCGATTATGAAGTTGTATTATTACATAGTAGTTCGTGGTTTGATTTGGTGGTAACTTTTGTTAAAATCTTTTTAGATTCTAATTACGTATTTAAGTTGGAAAGGTTTTAAATTAAATCTCTAATATATGAGAGTAACAACAGCAATTTTAACCGGAGGAGGTGAAGGAACTAGGTTGCATCCTATTACCCAAAATCGAAATAAGCATATGGTGCCGGTAGGTAATCAACCTATGATATTTCATGCAATTGAAACTGCAGTAGAGGCGGGCATAAACACTATATACATTAATCTTAACCCCGGAGAAACTGAGTTGCAAAAACATATCGGAGACGGGGGTCACTGGGGAATTGATATAGAGTATTTTCAACAAGAAGGTGGGCCACAAGGTTTGGCTCATGTCGTAAAGCAAGGTGAAGATTTGGTTAAGAATGAGCCTTTCCTTTTCTATTTATCTGATAATATTTTTTTGGATGGGATAGAGGAACTGGTAGAGGAGTTCGAGTCGGGAAAATATGATTGTATGCTGGCCCTGTCTGAAGTAGAAGAGCCGGAAAGATATGGTGTCCCCAAATTTCATCCAGAAAAAGAGGATCAGCTTGCTGATGTTCTGGAAAAACCAGATGAGCCGCCTAATAATTTTGCTGTAACGGGTGCATATGTATATGGTCCGGAAATATTTTTTGATGCATTTGAAGAGATAGAAAAAAGTGAAAGAGGTGAGTATGAAATATCTGATATCCATTCTCGCTTCATTGATAAGGGTAAAAAAGTAGGATATAAAGAGGTTACAGGATGGTGGACTGATACAGGAAAACCACCGGCATTACTCGAAGCAAACAAAATGGTATTAGACGATATGGAGGAGGAAAAATTTCCTAAAAACGGATTAATTGATGAGGGGGCTACAATAAAAGGAAATGTTCACATCGGTGTAGGAACGAAAGTAGGCCCAAATGTTCGTATTGATGGTCCAGTAATTATTGGAGAAAATTGTCAGCTGAAGGACTGCCGAATCGGTCCTTACGTAACTGTTGGGACGGGAGTAGAAATAGAAGAAGCGTCCGTTACAAATAGTGTGGTTTTGAGTAACTCAGAACTGAAAATTGACATGGATATTACCAGCAGTTTAGTTGGAGAGAAGGTGAGTGTTAAACACAAAAAACAGGAGCGGGAAAAAGCTAGAAAAATGCTCTTGGGTGACAAAACAGAGATTGAGATATAATAAAAATTTAAAACCTGAAGCTAATACTCTAGTATTCTAATTTAAATAGACCTGCTTGATTTCCTATTTCTCCCCAAATATAAATAGTTTCTCTTTCTTTATTTACTGAGGTTTTTTTGATCTTTCCGTTTGTAAATATTTTTTGTTTAACATAGTAGTGGAGGTTGAAAGACTTAAGTCCATCTTTGGTATGGATTAGTGCTAAATTTTGATCACTCATTTGTTTTATATCTTTTATATACTGCCCGGTTCTATTAATCAGGTTAGTATTTCCGTCCAAACCTATTATCCAGAACTGCCAAGGAGACCAAGCTATCCATCTAGAAGGCGAGTCAAATTCCGTAACATGATCTGCTGAAATTTCTGACACTTCAGTTATTTTATTTTGCAACTTCTTGAAGGTAGCTAATCCTGTATTGGTTTTGGCAATTATTAAGTTATCTTTAATGACCTCAAAAGATTTTATATTTTCTTGCATTTGGTGCTTTACTGCCTTTGTAGAATTTAACTCTTTTTCTTCTATATCATAATAAAATACCTCATTTTGATGCACTTCCCAGGCTTGAGTTGACGTTGGTATATTTTCTAACATCTTTTCATCTCCTGGGCTAATTTCATAAATTTTATCTTTCTGTTTAAGAAAGATATGAGGCGAGAACGAATTTCTATTCCATTTAATATCTTCTTTTTTTACAACAGAGTCAAAATCCTTATTTATTAAAATCTCACTTGATTCTAGATTAAGGGTTTTTACATTAGTTTTATCTTTTTTGCTTATTATAGCAACGTGGTTGTAGTTATGTCTCCACTTAATCTTTGGTAATTTATTACTTTTTATTCGGTCGATAACCTCAGTATCTTTTTGGTTTAGATTAATAAGATTTATTTCATATATGTCACTTTTTTTGTTAAGTGCAATGGCGTATTCTCCCTCAGGAGAAAAGCTAATCTTTTTTGTAGAGCTTGGATTAAACTCTCTTAATATCCTTACAGGAAGATTTTTTTCTAAGAGGCTTATGTTTTTAATATAAGTCGTTTTATTGCTTTCTACTTTTATATCTTTTTCCCAGTCCTTATAGCCCTGGTTTGTTATTTTTATATGATAAGTTCCCGGTGCTCGGTTCGACAACCGTAAGGGCATACTTTCATTAATTTTTACTCCGTTAAGGAAAACCTGAGCATTTTGAGGTTCAACATTGACATTAATTACACCTGTTTTTTTGATTTTCTGTTTTTCCCAGTCATATCTATAGCCTGCAGTATATAATATTATTAAGGGAGACAATACAAAAAAAGCAACTACAAATGATATAAAAATTGCGACTCTATACTTGTGGGTTAATTTAATCTTGGGATACATATATTTATGTCTAAATGCTGTTCTTTGTTGTAAATATTTGGCGAACCAAAAACTAAGCACTCATCTTGGTCTTGTTTACAGCTTTCAAGTCTGTGATTTGGCCTCAAAGCGAAGTGGGAATAAGCTAACAAAGATAGGCGATTCCCCAGCTTGTAATAGTTATTTTTTTCTGTATAATAATACCGTATATCATTACTTATTTCAACTGTTATGGCTTATTACGAAATAGAAGGCCCAAACACGGTAGATGGAGATATATCCGTAAGTGCAGGTAAAAACTCTACTATAGCTTTGATGTGTGCATCTGTATTAGTTGAAGGAGAGGTGATTTTAAATAACATGTCTCATGTAGAAGATGTAGATAGGATTATTGAGATTTTAAAGAGCATAGGGGCTGAAGTAGAGTGGTTGAGTGAGACTAAGCTGAGAATTGACACAAGTATGGAGTTGGATATCAGTTCAATAAACAAAGAGGCATGCAAAAAAACTCGTGTTTCCTTGTTATTTATAGGCGCCTTAGCTAAAAGAAAAAATAACTTTAAAATTTATCGTTCTGGTGGTTGTAAACTGGGTGAGAGAACTACTCGACCTCACCGTTGGGCTATGGAGAAGCTCGGAGTAGAAATTGATAATAAAATGGATTGCTATGACATTGAGAGTAGTCAACTAAAAGGCGAGAAAATAGTAATGTATGAATCAAGTGATACAGCTACAGAAAATACGATAATGGCAGCTGTTCTAGCAGATGGAGTTACAGAGATCCGGATGGCCTCTGCTAATTATATGGTTCAGGATTTGTGTTACTTTTTGAATAAAGCAGGTGCAGATATATCAGGCATTGGCACTACAAGTTTAAATATAAATGGTGTTAGTTCACTGAAAGATAGAGTAGAATATACAATAATGCCAGACCCAATTGAAGCTATGACCTGGATCTCTTTAGCGGTGACGACTGATTCAAATCTAACAATAAAAAATTGCCCCTTACAGTTTTTAGAGTTAGAGCTAGAGAAGCTGTCGGTGATGGGCTTGAATTTTAATATTGAAAATAAAAGAAAATCAGAAAGCGATAACTTTAAAATAGCGGACATAGTTATAAAACCATCAGAGCTAGAGGCGTTGCCGGACAAGCTTTCGGGTAGACCTTTTCCGGGGCTGAATATCGATGCAGTTCCTTTGTTTACACCAATACTTACTCAAGCAAAAGGAAAAACATTAGTTCATGATTGGTGTTATGAAAACAGGGCAGTTTATTATCTTGAGTTACAGAAGTTGGGGGCTGATGTATTATTGATGGATCCACACCGAGCTATGATTGAAGGACAGACTGAACTTTTAGGAAATGAAGTCATAGCTCCTCCTGCTATTAGACCTGCCATGGCTATTTTAAATGCTATGATTGCAGCAGAGGGCAGTTCTGTCTTGAGAAATATTTATCCTATTGAACGTGGTTATCAAGATTTAATTCCGAGACTTAAAGACTTGGGTATTAATATTAAGAAAATACAAGATGAGTAAAAATTATATTAAAACGACCATAATTGCTATATTGGCGCTTGGTATTGGTTTTTTTGGTGGTATGTTTTATGGAACTAAGGCGGCGGTTACAGGTGAAAATGGTCAGGTTGAGATTAGTAAAGTGATAAATCTTTATTCTAATTCAAGATCATCTTCGGTAAATTTTGATCAGTATTGGAAGGTTTGGGATTATGTTAAAGAAAAATATGCTGGGGATGTAAATGAGGTTGATTTGTTTTACGGCTCTTTAAAAGGAATGGTGAAAGCATTGGATGATCCTTACTCTAAGTACATGCCGCCAAAAGAATCAAAGGAGTTCTCCAAAAGTTTATCTGGAGAGTTTGAGGGTATAGGTGCAGAGATTGGAATAAGAGATGAGCAACTTACTATCATAGCACCTCTAGAAGGGTCACCAGCTGAAAAAGCAGGAATTAAATCAGGTGATAAAGTTTTAGCTATAAATGGTGAGGACACTAAGGGAGTTACTTTGGAAAAGGCAGTACAGAAAATTAGAGGTGAAGGTGGTACAGAAGTAACGCTTACAGTTTTGCATGAAGGTAGTAGTGAACCAACAGACATAACTATAACTAGGGGTAAAATTAATATACCTACCGTCAAGTGGGAGATGAAGGACCAAGGTATTGCATATCTTCAAATTAGATACTTCAATCAGAATACCTGGTCTCAATTTGATGAAGCTGTAAAAAATATCAAAGAAAAATCAGCCAAAGGGATAATATTAGATCTACGAAGCAATCCAGGTGGTTTTCTAAAGACCTCCATTGATGTGGCAAGTGAGTGGGTTAGAGAAGGGGTTATTGTAGCTCAAGGTAATGGTGATATAGATAAAAGATTTAAGACCAATGGAGCTCATCGACTGGCAGGAATCCCGACTGTAGTTCTGGTGGATCAAGGTACAGCTTCAGGTGCTGAGATTGTAGCAGGAGCTTTACGTGATCATAATGCTGCTACAGTTATAGGCAAACAAACATTTGGTAAAGGTTCTGTGCAGGATCTAAAAGTGTTTCCTGATGGCTCCTCCTTAAAGCTTACAATCGCAAAATGGTATACACCTAGCGGTGATTTAATTGCAGAGAAAGGCATAAAGCCAGATATTGTATTAGAAAAGATGTATAAAGAAACTAAGGACAAAGAAGGCAAAACTGAGGATGTAGAAGACCTTGGTATGAAAAAGGCGAAGGAAGTTCTGAAAAATAAGATTAGTAATTAAGCTATGTTACATGGAGGTCTATAAAAAAATTTTTAAACAATCTTTATTTAACTTATATAGCGATGGTGCAATCAGCTATAGCGCTGCTATATCTTTTTATGTAATTCTGGCTTTGCCCGCATTTTTATTAATAGTAGTGTCTTTAGGTGGTTTGATTTTAGATAAGCCTACTGTTCAACAGCAGATTCTATTTGCTATCTCTGATTTTTCTGGATTGAAAGATGTCACTATAATAGAAAATTTACTTAACAATGCTTTTAATTTTAATGCCAGAATTACTACTGTATACAGCATAATTTTACTTATTATTACCTCTGGTGCTATTTTTACCCAACTTCAACAGTCTTTAAACTCAATTTATGAAATTAAAATTATTCACGATAGTTTAATACAAAATTTTTTACTTCGGAGAACTTTTGCCTTTTTAATGCTTGTAGGTTTGGGTTTATTATTTATTGTTAATTTAATTATCCAAGGAATATTGTCGATAGGGATAGGATATATTGAGCCTTACATATATTTTTCAGGGAGTGTGTTTTTGGGAATTAGCACAGGTATAGGGCTGATAGTTTTATTTATTATTTTTTTATTAGTTTTCAAAATTGTGCCAGATCTAAAATTTGCTTGGAAGGATGCGGCTATGGGAGCATTGGTAACTACTATTTTATTTGCTGTAGGTAATAATATTATAAGCTGGTATGTATCTGGAAATACCTTGACTACTGCTTATGGAGCGGCGGGATCACTAGTTGTTTTGTTGTTGTGGATATATTATTCATCTTTAATATTATTTTTCGGGGCTGAGTTTACAGAATATTATGCTATTGAGCTAGGAGAAGGTATAGAACCAAAAGAAAATGCCAGGTTTAGGCTGGAGAAGAGTAATGTTCATGGGTTCTTTGGTGGAATTTATAAGATGATTAAAAAATGGTATAAAAATAAATAATTTTATGAAAAGAAGTTTATACACAAATACAAAAATATTTTTTGCATTTATTATGGTTCTTGCTTTGTTTGTACCACAGATCTCAAAAGCAGCTAATTTTAAACAAAGCAAGGTAATACAAATCAAACAAGATCAGGTTGAGACTGAAAACTGGTATTCACTGTCAAATTCTTTTAATCATTTTGGAACAATAGAGTCAGATTTATTTGCAGCAGCTGAAGATATTGAGACATCCGGAACAACTACTGAGGATCAATTTTTAGCTGGGGTGAATCTAGAGCTAGAAGGGGTTATCGGAGATGATTTACGCTTGATTGGAAATGAGGTCAGTATTAACTCTGAAGTGTCTGGTGAAACGATTTTACTGGCACCAATAGTAGAAATAAATTCTCAATCAAGATTAGATGGTGAAACTGTTATAATAGCTGATAATGTTTTTTTAAGAGGGGAAGTAGGAGATAACTTGAGAGTAATTGCAAACAATCTTGTTGTAGACGGCAGGGTTGACGGAGATGTTGAGGCAAGAACCTTAAATGTAGAAGTAACAAAGAATGCAGTTGTAAATGGCGATCTTCATTATTCATCAAATGAAGAGATAGAAATACCGGATAAGGCTCAGATAGAAGGTGAAATTAAGTTTGAAAGTGCAGAAAATTGGCCATTTTTTTCTAAACAAGAAGATAAATCGACTTTAGGTTTGCTGCAGGAAAAATTTGATAGATTTTGGTGGCTTGGGCTTCTTTCGGAGCTAATTGCTGGTTTGTTTTTGTTTTGGCTGTTTAAAGAAAAGATAAAGAATATGTGTTCATCTGCTTATTCTAATTTTGGTAGAAATATTTTAATCGGAGTAACTACATTTATAGCTGTGCCAATAATTACTATTGCTTTACTTGCCACTATGTTTGGTTTTTGGTTTGGTCTATCGGGTGGCTTATTGTTTGGTTTTTTGGTAGTGTTATCCCAGACAGGAGCTGGTATGTTAGTTGGTAGTTTATTGGAAAAACTTATTACAAAAGAAGAAAAGTTTACTTTGACTTGGAATAGCTTAGCTGCTGGCTTTATTGTTATTTCAGTCTTAGGTGTAGTACCATTTTTGGGTGGTTTCTTTAAAACTTTATTCTCAGCAGCTGCTTTAGGTACGCTTGTTAGTTATCTCTATAGTTATTTGAGAAATGTGAGAAAAGAAGAGTAAGATAAGCTTAGAAATACTCAAACAGACTTTTTAGTTTTCTCTTGGATGTTTCATACATATATAGAGTGATACTTACTTTAATAATATCTGCAATCATTTGCACTCGGCTAAAAAATCCTGATATAACTCCGTATTTTTTCTCCTTAGGAATATGATCTAATTTTTTAAGCACTGTAACCCCCATCTTTCTTCCGGTAACTTTTGTAAAATAATTTAGTGCAATTTCGATCTGAAAGTCTTTTTTGTAAACTGGAGGAATATCATTCCAAAGTGATTTCTTCAATGTTCTTTGGCCACCTAGTACTGGTAGAAAAACAAGCAGCCTGCTTAACCTGTTTTTATCTCTCCCGCAAATACCTACAAACATATCATAGTTATCTTTATAAACAGGGTTAATTAAATCAGACAAGGATTCCTGATTAATATTTTTAAGGTCAGCGTCAAGAAAACACACAATTTCATTTTTAGCATTAGCTACACCATAATCGAGGGCAGTAGCTTTTCCTTCATTTTGGGGTAATTTTATGACTCGATTAGCTTCTTTTTCTGCCTCTTTCGATGTATTGTCTTCAGACCCGTCATCTACTACTATAACCTCTTTTATCAGCTCATGTTTTTTTGCTTCTCTTATAGTCTGTCTAATGTTATTTTCCTCGTTGTAGGCTGGGATTATAACTGAAACCATCTGTCTTTTGCTTTTTTACCGTATATAATTGAGATAATGACAACTATTATAAAGAAGGCTGCAAATACTCCCTCAAAAACTGCAACCGACAGCTTAAATTGCTCTAAGCCTTGCCTGAAAATAAAAGATAAACCGTATAATACTCCTACATAGGCAACTATCCCAAGTGAGTTTACTATAGCATATTTAATAGCCGAGATTTTATTGATTCCACATAATAATTGCATTATTGTTCTGGTTCCTACAACAAATTTTGATATAAATAGGAAGTAGAGTCCGTGCTTCTTAATAGTGTCTCCCGCATGATTAATTTCTTCTGTGTATTTGCTGAAAAATTTTGTATGTTTTAGTTTTTCAAACGGGACAAAACGACCTATTAAATACCAAATAGTATCAGCAATTAAGTTTCCTATGACAGCAAGAAGCATTAATTTGGAGAAAGATATGAAACCGAAAAAAGAAAAGTAAATAGCAGGTACTAAGATACCTTCCCCACCTATCATTATTCCTATTGTGACTATAATCTCAAAAAGATATTTATAAATCAGTGACATATTTTTTGCAAGTATGATACTAAATTTTGATTAATAATAAAAGCTCTTAACTTTTGTAAAAAGATGTATTTATAATATACTAAAAGAAGTCAATTTATAATTAGTTCTATGTCGATTAAACAATTTTTGTATACTTGTATATTTGGGGTTTTCATAAGCAGTTTTATTTTTTTGTCTCCTTTACCTTTGCAAGCAGAAGAAATTAATAATTATTCTGTAGATATAAAAATAAATAAAGACTCTTCAATTAATGTGTCTGAGAGTATTGAATATGATTTTGAAGAATCCTCCCGCCACGGAATTTTTAGAACCATACCACTAGATGCTTGGTCTGGTTTATTAGACAAAAAAATTGAAATCAGTGATATAAAAGTTACGGATAATAAAGGCAATGAAAGGCCATTTAAAATTCTTAGTAGTTTAAAAAAGAAAAAAATAAAAATCGGCGATCCTGATAAAAAAATATCAGGTATCCAGACTTACAATATTAGCTATAAAGTTGATTGGGTGTTGCGCTACCTAGCTGAGAAAGATGAGCTGTACTGGAATGCAATCGGTTCAGGCTGGGATGTCCCTATTAGAAAAGCAGAAGTTATAGTGAGGACTCCTAAGAAGATGGAAAGATCAAAGCTTACACTTAATTGTTTTGTGGGTAAGTCAGGAAGTAAGGAAAGCTGTGAGAATACTTATTTTGTTGGAAAAAATGGAAAAGTTACGCAAATTACATTTAAGCATAATAGTACAATTTCTGGTTCAGAGGCGTTTACTATAATTACAGCCTTCCCGAAAGAGATAGTACAAGAACCTAGCCAAGCTCAGTTAGCATTAAAATTAGTTAGCGATAATTGGACTCTAGCTTTACCTATTTTGACAATAATAGTTATGTTATTTGTGTGGTATAAATGGGGTAGAGACAGAGCAGGTAGAGATAATGTTATAGCTCAATATGAACCACCTGAGGGGTTGACACCAATAGAAATTGGCATGTTAGTGGATGAAAAGATAGGTAATCACGATATATCAGCTCAAATAATTTACTTAGCTACTCAAGGTTACCTGGATATAGGATACGAAAAAGAAGAGGGTATATTATTTGATGATAAGAAGTACATTCTAAAAAAGAAAAAAGATCTAAAAAAAGCCGAACCTGGATTTAATAAAAAATTATTGGGGATGTTGTTCAGTAGTAAAGATGAGGTTGGCTTGAGTGAGGTAAACTCAAACAAAATAAAGCTAGGGAGGATAAAAAAAGATATCTCTAAAAAATTAACTGATTCTGGGTACTACCGATTCAATCCAAATAAGATGCGCGGTATATTCATATTGATTGCAGTATTGCTTGCGTTTGGATCTTTTATCATTTTAAGTTGGTATCCTGAGGCTTATCAAACCTTCATTTCCGCATTTGTTTCTAGCTTTATCATTGGAATATTTGGTTACTTTATGACCCCGAAGTCAAAACAGGGGACAATATTAGAAGAGAAAATTCTAGGCTTTAAAGAATATCTATCAGTAGCAGAAAAAGAGAGATTAGAATTTCATAACGCGCCTGAGAAAAATCCTGAGACTTTTGAAAAGTTTCTTCCTTATGCTATAGCTTTCGAGGTTGAGGATCAGTGGGCACAGGAGTTTGATGATATGTATGATAAGAAGCCCAAGTGGTACCATGGTCCAGCGAAAACCTATTCAGCAACCTCTTTGGCTGATGATATGAGTAGTTTTGATTCTGCAGTGAACGAGTCTCCTATTGGTCAAACTTCTGGTAGTGGTTCTACGGCAGGTTCAGCTGGAGGTGGTGCTGGTGGTGGAGGGGGAGGTAGTTGGTAAATAAATAAAATTTATGCACACAAAAAGAACAATATTCAAAGACAAAATAAGAGCAGAGTTTTTGCCACCAAACCCAAGCTTTACTTCAAAACTTTTCTTTGAAAGCAATCAAGATAAAGTGATGCTCTATGCCGCCGGGATGCCAGCTATGCCCATCAAGAAGTATCTGCTGGAGTTTTTTTCTAAAAAAGGGTACTGGGCCATACATCCAAGATATAGAGGCTGCTGGGAGTCTGAAGGTGAGTTTTTAGCTGAAAGTCCAACCCGGGATATATTGGATGTAATAGAGGAGCTGCCCAAAGGTTTCCCAAGTATATGGGAAGATGAGGATTATACTGTGAACCCTTCTAAGGTGGTGGTAGTCGGCTCTAGCTTCGGTGGGGCGGCGGCGATTCTTTCTACTCTTTCAGATCAGGTAGATAAAGCAGTCTGTTTTGCGCCGGTGGTAGATTGGACAGCTGAGTCGGACGGTGAGCCACATGATTGGCTCTACAGCGTGGTGGACAAAGCTTACGGAGGTGCATATAATGTTAATAAAGAAGACTGGGATAAACTCCAGAATGGAAAGTTTTTTAACCCGGCGGCTAAAAAAGATGAGCTTGATGGAGATGATATTATGATATTTCACGCCCGGGATGATGAGACGGTTCTATTTGAACCGGTAAAAGAGTTTTCCCAAGAGATAGACTGTAAGTTTGTATCCAAAAAAGAAGGCGGTCATTTGTCGGTAAGGAATATAAAAAGATTTTTCTGGTGGTGGAAGGTTAGGAGTTTTATTAGTTAAAATAAATTATGCACAAAAGTAGGATCTACAATTTTTTCGTTCATTCTTTTGCTCTAATAGGTGTCGGAGTAGTAATTTTTGCTTTCTTTGCTTACGGTGGCAGCACCTGGGTATGGAATAATAATTTTATGTGTGTGCAGGATTGGGCTAATGCACCAGAAGAGATTAAAAAGGAGGTCAAAAAACAAAAGAAAAAAGATGAATCGGCTTTAACTGACAGTCAAACCGAGTTGTTAAAGACATTGGGTATAGATACCAGTAAAATAGAGAAGAGTGCCAAATTAAAACAATGTGCAGTCAAAAAGGTAGGAGAAAAAGAGTTGGGAGAGATTCTAACTGGAGATAGGAAACCCTCTTTTGAGGAGTTAGCTAAATTAAAAAGTTGCTTTTAATTTAATTTCATGACACAAATACAAGTAGATAATAAAAAAGAGACGGGTGATAAGTTTATATTTTCGGTAACGATACAAGATGAAGATTCTCAGTCTAATCATGAAGTCACAGTCGATAAAGATTATTATCAAAAATTAACCAATGGAAAAAACTCAGCTAAAAATTTAGTCAAAAGATCCTTTAAATTTTTGTTGGAGCGAGAGTCTAAAGAAATGATTTTATCAAGATTTAATTTGAAGGTCATTCAGGATTATTTTTCTAATTATGAAGATAAAGTGAAGCAATAGATGAAACCAGCTTTAAAAATACAAAATTTAACGAAAACTTATGGGGACACTACAGCTGTATCAAATCTCAGCCTTGATATTCCTCAAGGTGAGTTTTTTGGTTTCTTGGGGCCAAATGGAGCTGGAAAAACCACAACGATAAATTGTGTAACCGGTATAGCTACTTTTGATCAGGGTGAAATAGAGGTTTTTGGTACTGATGTAAAACATAACTACAGAGATGCTCGTAGAAAAATAGGGCTTGCGCCTCAGGAGTATAATGTAGATAAGTTTGAAACTGTTAAAAACATTTTATGGTTCTTTGGGGGTTATTTTGGTCTTGACAAACAGACCAGAGAAGAGA
>JBDGRL010000013.1:0-21270 GCA_042218065.1 Candidatus Magasanikiibacteriota bacterium
ACATTTTTTCTTGTCTCCCCAGCAAAATGAAACCCTGCGGATGGGCATGTGGTTGTGATCTGCAAAAGCGAAGAATCGAGCAGTAGCTTTGAAAGAACCTACCCCTACAAGTCCGTCCCAGTCTCTGACGGATGTACCCGCATCTTCTATTTGATTATCCGCTCGTGAGGGATCTTTCATTAGTCGATCATTATTGTAATTGCGGGCGAAGCCGGTTTCTCCGTTGATAGAGATATTGTTTGCTTCCGCGGGCAGACACTCTTTTGTTCTTTGTACTCCCGTTTGTGTTTTCTTTTGTTTGCAGCTGTAACGGTTTACGGAGTAGATTTGGGGTGGGTTGGAATGCCTGGACCTGCCGGATTTATCAATGTTCTTAGTTACCTGCTTGTTTGCTTTTTTTCTCAAATTACGAATAAGAAAAAATTTAGCAAAAATGTTATCTAAAACTTTATTTCTAACTTCTTTCAATTTTCTCGGTTGATGATTAATTATAGATTTCAATGCTCCTTTAGTATAATCATAATTCTCATACATATTCCAACAAGCATTACCAGACAAACTATTTTTATCTCCCAGATTACATCTTAAGGGTGCTCCGTTTTTAGATTTAGTAAAGGTATAATTTATTAAGTTTCCTTTATTTTTAAGTTCATCATGACTAAGATTAATAGTGCCGAAAGGTTTATTCTTCAATTTTCTAGGAATTGCCCCAGATTCATTCTGACTATAGAAGCCTTTTATTTTATTATTAATGTTATTACTCCAAACCCTGTTAGTAAAGGCTTTATTCGCAGCATTGGCTGTTGTTAAACCTTGAGACTTATATACAGAACCTCCGATATTACATTGATCTTTCATCATAGTAAATACTGCTAGTTGAACACCATGATTATCTCCAGTTCTTTGCTGGTGACAGTATCTAGACACATACCCAAGAAATTCACCATTTTTTCCAAATTCCATTCCTAAAGCTATCCAATTATCCCACGAATTACATTTTCCTTCTTCGAGAGCTTTTTTCTCAGAGCTCTTGTTTATGAAACTAGGTTTTTTAACATCTTCAACTTTTCCTCCTTTTTTTACTTCAGGATAAAATACTGTTACATAACGGGTTTTACCTCCTTTTGTGTTCCTTTTATATGAGTAATAACCAGATATTTTTTGCAAATCATCTTTTTTAGGTTTTAACCCTCCTTTTTTGTCTCCATCAGCAGGATCTTTTTTATCAAACCAAACCTTAAGAGGAGAAGGGAATTCTCCATCTTTAGTATTATCAACTTGTATACCAGATTGTTTTATGTTAATAACTCCATCCTTATCTTTATATTTTAATTTGGATAAAGGAATTCTCCAGTTTTTAGTAAATAAAGGGGGTAAAAACGCCTTATTACCCTCTCCATCAGGTATCCTTACCGGAACAAAATAAACGTTATTAATCCAACTCTCCCTCAAATTCTTTTGAAATTGAGAAATATATAATCTATCTCCTATAGTTCCATTTTCTGCTTTATAGTCTGACTTAAAAGAGTTTGTTTTGTTTCCATTAGCTGAATAAGATAACTTTTTATCCCATTTTTTATTATTATTTTTCATATTTGGTACTAAGCTATAATATTCATCATTATTCGTTATACCAAAACTCTTAGTTTGAGGCATATTTACTTTACCTTCTGGTCCTTGTTCTAATCTTAACAGAAGCGCAGCAGCTCCTTTACCAGGATCTACATTTTGCTTACCCCATTCAGCAATAAGTCCATTAAATTCATTGTTGTTTTGTTGGTTAGAATCTGCCCCTTCGCTTCCAAAACAAGCAAGTTGAGTATAGTGAGTAGCTCCTTGCAAATCAAAACTATTAAAACTATGTGATAAATTCTTCCAGGTATTAAAGTAAGTAGTCAAATCTAATCCTGCTGTTGGATCTGCATCTTTTTCATGAATAGCATCAAATTTTCCTCTATTATAGCTTTTATATGAAGCTGTCATTGGCTTACCAACCACTTTTCTTGGGTACTTATTGCAAGAAACATTCAATTTGGTTGCGTATAATGCTATATTATTGTTATTATTTTTATCATGATCCCCTGTGCCTACATAAAATTCTCCGGGAGCCTTTGCCTTCATTAATTTGTTATTATTAGCACACTTTCTAGCTGCAGATTTAGCTTTGCTCAGCATCATATCACCTCCTGAAAACTTCTCTCCACAAGCATCACTACCACTTTTCATAAAATCAAGATCTTCATCAGCATTACTGCCTGATTTTCCAGTAGCATCTTCCAAGACTGCTCTATAATCTATTATAGGCTTTAAAAAACCACCCCAGCTCTTATCTGTAAAGAAAACATTACTGTAACCACTTACATTAATTAGCGTCGCATCCTTATGATCCAATCCGCTTCCATAACCTTTCGAAACCAAACAGTAGGCCTTCCCGCCTCTAATTTGTTTGGCTTTCTTACCACTACCTGCAGCATCCTTGGGTGGATAATACCCAGCTTCTCGGAAATTATTGAAGGTAGAAAAATTACTTGCTGAACCGGGAGTCGGAAACCAGGTGATACAAGGATTCTCAGCACCCCCATTTATTACTCTGGATCGGTCTCGTTCTAAACAGAAACCGAAAGAACCTATTTGTCTTGATATTGATTCTGGTTTTTGACAATCACCTGGCTGATTGCCTTTTGAGCAATCACTGTCACTATCGCAGAATTTACCTTTATGAGGACCTGACTGACATATGCCGGGTATTTTTTCTGTAGTAGAAGCATCTTCTATGGTTGTACTAAAATCCCAATAATCTACCTCTTGATTGGAATATTCCACCTTTTTATACAAACAAGAACAACTACCTTCTTGGCATACATTGGCATTGGTATAGTCTTTAGGTTTTGTTTTCTTTCTTATAAACTGAGTTCTTGTTGGTGTGGCTGTATCATCCAGCGTTCTTTGTTCACTCAATGGAGCTGATAGTACGGACTGAGGGAATGGGGAATCTTCCTCAGGGTAAGTTTTGCACCTACCGCCAGTTAAGTAAGGTTCTATCATATTTTTGAAGGCAGTAGTGGTATTGGTATTTTTAAATGTATCCTCATCTAATCTTGAAGGGAAACCGACACCGTATTTGACCGGCTTGATACATTTTCCGTCCCAACACCGACCATCTTTTCCTCTAATTCCTCCACACTTGCTCCAGTTTTCTTTGTTCACCAGTCTATCCTGTCCGCCTTTTACTTTTTTTACCTTCCTGCAACTCAAGTTAAAGTATCTACCCCTTGGGTTTGCCTGGCTTTGATTTTGTCTAAAGAAGTTTTGCGGCACTACGTAGGCGAGGTAACGGGTAATCTGACTTCCTACCAGGTTAGAAAAATCAAAACTCTTCAGTTGATTTATATTATACAGATTCAAAACAGAACCTCCTGAATATTCAGTGCCATAAAATGAAGTATCTCTTTCCACATAATTTTGTGTAGTTAATGGTTCCGGAAAGATGCAGTTATTTGAAGGACACACGTCATCGCTTACGCAACTTTGTCCAGGGGTTTCTGAGCAATAGCCAGTACCTCCTGAACTAATAGGAGTTAAGCAATCCCCTCCCTCAGAAGCTTTATTACATAAACTATATTCTGTACAAACTGACTGTCTAGAACCATTTTGGTAGATAGACTTCTGTGCTGTGCAGCTCCACCATTGCTTGCACTGCCTATCTCTTTCTACCTTGAAAATCATATCAGCATCCAATTTACCTGTGGTGGCAGGGTCTACAGGTGCATACTTTTCTCTGTTCTTGGAGCTTTGTCTTGATCTTTTGTAAGTTTTTTCCGTGTTATATTTTTGGGCCGGTTTGAAAGTATTGTCCATGAGTACACAACCGTTTTTCAAACTCACTTGACCATTACATTGACCCATTACTTCCTGTTTGAAGTTCTCATTAAAGATTCTGTAATAGGACTTACCGCCTTTAGCTAACCTTTTCTTATTAGCCCTATCTACAAACTCTCTACACATATTTTGACTAGCGGGGCATTTACCTACAAAACCTTCGTAGTTGTTAGATTTATTCGAACGTATCTTATAGTCACCAGCTATTGTTTGAGCAGCAGAGTAACATGGTATCGTTCCTTTTCGTTTACAAGTTCCTGTTACTGTTGTTCCGGAACTGTTGAATTTACAGTCACTATTTGTATTACACTCTCTTACTTGAGGAGGATTCGGTTTATTTTTACCGTAACTACAAACACCCACGCCTTCTTTAAACCAGCCGTCCACCTCCTCGGGGGTTTGGGGTGATCCTCCAATTGTCGGCGTTATGTCTTCTCTATATTTGCAAGATCGAGCTCCGGCAATCTCAGGATCTTTGAAGAATACGGTCTCATCTTGTTTACTGTAGCGCTTACATCCGATCAGATTTTCTCTACAAAGAGTACCACTGCCTCCTTGATCTGATAGATAGTTATCCGGATCATTGAGTAGGAACTCAGGAGCGCCGAAGCTGTAGGAGCTGGTAGAGCTCTCATCCGGCAGAGTTTGTTTCTGTTGCGCCACTTTTGAACAGCCTTGTTTTGATTCATCACATCTAAACTCTTTGCGGTCGGTTATATAGATAGGTGTGGAGCTGGTCTGGTCTTCAGGCACTACCATAGTTGATGGTCCTACATATTCTTTGGCGAACCCTTCATAATCGAGCTTAGACATCTGTGGACCATAGTAATGTTTCACTTTATCCGCATCAGGAATAGTGATCTGATCTACAAAACAGCTAGTTTCTTCTGGTCTAGTTTGACATGCTCCCAAAATGGTCGTGGTAGTGCCTTGTTGAAGTTTCTCTTCGTATCTAATCCTGGCTTCAGCCCCTTTTGTAGAAGTAGTTGCTTCTACTTTGAACCACTGCTCTTGGGGAGAATCAGAGTTATATGTCTTGAACATAGGACGACACCCAACTGCATCCGGTCTACAAAGCCGCTCAAACTCTTTAGCTGCTTGTTGGTTACCCAAAGAATCTTCATAGAGGCTGCAACCAAGTTGGCTTCCGGGTGTATTGTCTGTCGGATCAGCATCACATCTCAAGGGAGCATCCGCTTGCACCTCTTGTCCTTGGTAGTTGACCGTTCTTTTCCAGGAATCTTTGATCAGATACACAGCGCCCTCACGTTCAGTTAGTTTTACATTATCTATGAATATTTCTTTATCATCTTGAGGGTTGAATCTTATAGTAGTAGTTACAGACGGATCACCGGTGAAGGTGGTAGGACCGACCTCGTACTTGCGCCATACTCCGGATATCGATACCGGGCTGATAGAAGTAAAGTCTCCTACTTGCTTAGTGCCTTGTTGTTTATTTTGATGTAATGAAATTTCCAGTGATTGAGACGCGCCTCTAGCCCAGAAGCTCACCTTATACTTTATCTTCTTGCTCATCTGATCAGTAGATTTTGTAAGAGTGTTAGCTTCTATTTCCCGCTCTATGTAACTTGAGTTGTTGAAGTTAGCTTTCAAAGAGTGCATCTGTGCTTGTAGTGCTGCTCCTACTACCGACAGATTCTGACTTGTATTTGCTTCAGCGGTCCAGTCCGATCTTGCAGCTTTGAAGGCACTGGAAGTATTTGCATTCGGTTCAAATATGTCATCAAATATAGTGACTACATTACCGGCTGTTGTTCCTTCATAGGCTCTACAACCTTTGAATTTATCCGGGTTGTTGGCTGGTCCTCTACAGGAGTTTGCACCACCAGGAGTTGATACAGTCTTGTAGAAACAATAGCCGTTCTCATAAGTTCCTCCACCTCTACAGACACCACACTCATCGTTGCCGTCGTTGTCAACATCACCCCAAGTTCCGCCTCTATCTTGAGTACAAACATCCTCAGGAGAGCTGAAGTTTGAGATATTTTCATTTACTGCCAAGTTTGTCTCTGTTTTTCTTAATCTATGACATTGGTCTGACACAGTCCTCAACTTAGAAGCAAGCCGGTAATAACGGTTTCCATCCTCATCTATATAACGTCTACAATTAGAAGCGTCTGCATCAGGATCTCGTGGGTTTTGGATCAACTTTTTGTAAGCCTCTTCATTACATTGGTTATAAAAGTCTGTAAGCTGTTTTTCATCAAAAGAATTATATTTTGGTGAACCGGTAGCAAAGAACTCCTCTGTTTTCGGGGTCGTGCCTCCAGCTATATTTGAGCCCAGCAGTTTTTGAATGAAATCATAATCATCTTCATAGTCTTGATCGTTATTCGGGTTATCATCTATATATACTGCTAGAGTATGTTTCTTTAGCCTGAAGCCCTCCCCTTCTTTGCCTTCCCAAGTATAGAAAGTTTTTTGATTATTTTCGGTAGGCTCCTCACAAGACCTTAGATCTGTATAGTACTCCAATCTTTCTCCACCTGCTGCTTTTTCAGACATATTGGTAAACTCACTACATCCCTCCAAGTTCGCTGAACATTGTCTACCATCTGATGGAATGAAGTTTAGCTGATTAACAGCAGGAGAGAAAACAGTCTCTCTTTGACGGAAAGTACCATAACCGACACATTCTCTCGGACAAGTGTTGCCTCCTATTTTTGCCGGCAGTTTATCCCCGGGTTTTGATACAGGCTTCCAGTCCTTACACCCTACCTCTTTTTTAACACAAGCAGCAGCGAAGTTGTTGCACTGCTTTGAATTATTCAGTGCTGATTTTGCCTCAGCTATAGTTTGAGGTCTGTCAGTCTCAGCAGTGTTTGGCTTGGCATCATAACAACCAAGGTAAGAAGGAGCTTGTTTTAGGTGAAGTTTTTGGTTTGATTTTACTAGAGTGGATGTACCGATCAAGTTACCTGCAAAGAATTCACTGCAACCCCAGTCGGATTTACTACAAGTTCTTCCCTCTACATCTTCATCGAAATGAATTGTTTTATTTCTCCCCTCCTTTAGTTTTAGACCTCTGTTTTCACTTGAGGAGTTTGTTATTCCCTCCACTGAAGATAGCCATTCATCATTTTGTTTCTCTAGGCTGTAAGCACGACAACCAACATTTCCAGCGTTGCATTGACTGAAGTTCACAGTCCTGGAAAGATAAGATTGAGCCTGATTATTCTCGTCAAAATAAGTGGTACAAGTATTAAAATGAGCAGGGCATTTTTGCCCGGGTAGTCTCCATACATTTTCCTCTTTTACACAATAGCCGTAAGCTTTGCATTTCTCACCCGGAGCCTCCCCTTTTACACAAGATTTTATATTTGTACATCTATCTTTTCTTTCACTGCCTCCAGCTCTGGCTAGCTGTGGACCCGTCTCTTCATTACCTACACAAAGGTATTCCGGTGACTTGATAACCCAGTTTGGATCGATCAAGTGACAGAAAGGATGCTCAGTATCTCTCATCGGACCTTGCCCCCGGTTACAATTTTGGAAATTGTCCATTACCTTCTTTAGATTCCATGAAAGCTGATCAGCATCTGCATTTTTCGCTGCTATCTGGAAACCCAGAGGTAAAATCCTCGCCTTTCTCAACTTCTTTATATTTGAATAACAATACCCCTGCTTGTAGCAGTTTTTAGAACCATTCGATTCATGATCGGGTGGTATCAAAGGTTTATTGGCAATAATACCCTGCTCTAAAGCTTCTCTCAATGTAAGAGGATCTCCCGATTTTGCTCTCATTATTGCTTGGCGCAGACCTGACCCTATTACACAATTATTCTTACCTCTAATTCTGGGTGCTTCCGGGCATGTACCGAACTTATTGATTAAATTAATTTTGTTGGCTGATACAGATGGTGGGTTGGTAACCAAAAAAGAGAAGGCTTTCTCCGCTGCTTCTCTATACCCAGTTGCTGGACCTGCAAACTCACTGGCAATGCCTTCACCTCCACCAGTAGGCGCTAATCCGCCACCCTTGGATGGGCTGAGCAACTGATCCAGCATGTCTTGAGCAAGCGTACTCAAGAATATACCAGCTCCACTAGTCAAAGCTGATAACATTCCACTACCTAACGTTGCAAAGAATGCTTGTTGTTTCTGCTGTCTTTGCCCCTTGGCAGTAGGAGCTTCTTTTTCTACGCTTTCAGAAGGTGTCTTTATTCGCCTGGAAGCCTTACTTTTAACCGGCTTGAACCCACCTTGAGCTTGTCTTGCAACTGAAGCCTGAGCTTCTGCTTCGGCTATTTTTTCATTTACTTTGACGGAAGCTTTCATTGCAGTACCGAACTTGCTTTTATTAAAGCCGGTTTGTCGCATGAAAGTCTCAGTGAAGTTCTCATCTCTTTCTTGCGCTGACATATTTGGGTTCCTCCTCCTATACTCTTCGGAGTCTAACCCTCCTGTAAACTGAGTCCATTGGCAGCCACTTCCATCTATTCCTTTTACTCCCTCCGGAGGAGAAACTCCCGGTAAATCAAATGCTAAACTAGCCTTAAGACCCGCATTAAATTCCGTATCTTTTGTCTTACAAAGACCAGACCCTAAGTTCCCACTCAGTACATTTTGTATTGTCTTAGCCCCAGCTGCTTCTGCAGTATCTTTTAAGTACTGTCCTACACTTTTTTCATGAATCAAGGGTTTTTTGCCAGCAGCGGATCTACTAATAGATTTAGCTGCATCATAGGCCATTCTATTAATCCAATTATTAACGAATTGCATTGCTGTCATCATCGCTGCATTCTTAGTAGCTTTTAGTGCTTGTTGTACAGGGTTTCCAATTACTTCTACAGGCACAGCGTGAACTTTTTTTGGTTTCAAAAGTTGAAAACCTAATCCAAATAAAATAACAACGGTCCCTATTTTTCCTAAGGTTTCTTTTTTAATTTTACCGCCAAAAAAAGAAAACATTATTAATTATTTCTCTTTTGTTTTAAGATCTTTCTTGCGGTTTGTTTTAAGGTTTCATCATCAATTTGTTCTAATCTCTCTCTTGAAATTTCCCCACTTTTAGCTAATAAATCCCTTAGCTTATCGGGCTGATCTATTAATTTTTCAATTAATTCTAACTTATTACCGGTGGTTCCAGAGCCGGGCGTTGTCGTTGAGTCTTGGCTGCTCTGGGTGGAAAGTGAAACCTGGCCTCGATTTAACATTTTTCTAGCTGTCTGTTTCAAGGTTTCGTCATCAATTTGTTTTAATCTTTCCTTGGAAATTCTGCCGGTCTCCAACAACATCTGCCTGAGTTGATCCGGGTTTTTTATCATTTCCTGAATTCTCTCCTTCGGTGTTTTTAGTCCCTCACCCTGTTGTAATTTTTGCTTTGCTCTTTTTTTGATGTTGCCAAAAGTAAAGTAAGGACCTCCAGTAGTAGTAGGAGAGTTGGGAACTGCATTTTGGTCACAGTTTTCATCCTGTGGACACAAAGGATCAGTACCTTGTTCTACCTCCTCTTTGTCGGTTAAACCATCGGAGTCCGTATCTTTCAAATATCTACTGGTTTTATGAAAATTAATCTCTGCATAGTCACTCAAATCATCATTGTCAGTATCTATTCTCTGTAGTCGAGTCTTATCATTTTTAAAAAACTGAGCCAAAGCTTTCTCAGCCTGAGCTTGCGGCTCAATCACAAAAGGGCTGTAAATAGTATTTCTAAGCTGTAAACCACCTAAACTTATAGCTAAAACACCCAAAATTGCCAATAAACCTGCACCAACTTTCTGTTGTATTGTGAGCTTCTCTTGGTTAGCCATACCTTTGAATGAAAATCAAACCTATTATATCAAATAATACATCCACCGACCAAATAAGATACGGGCCGCTGAAAAACTTTAGCGAGATTCGAACCCATCACCGAATCCCTTCAATGAGACAAGCTCAAAGCCGGGGTTCGGTGATGGGTTCTGTATCTCTTTGTAGTTTTTAATCGGTCTCGCTACTTAAATTGATGCAGCAATTTTACCCACTGAGAAACCGATAACTTCTGAGCTCTAATTTTTCCATTACCAGTAATGTCTTCTAAGATGTTGGCTGCAGTATCTTTTTTGATATCTAATTCAGAGGCTAAATTATTTTTAAGCTGTTTTCTCCTATGAGAAAATCCGGCTGTCAGCAGCTCAAAAAAAGCTTCTTCATTAATATCTGGAGTCGTAATGTTATTAATAGTTAAAATAGCCGAATCAACTTCAGGCTCCGGGTAAAAAGATCCGGAACTTACATAGCCAACTAATTCAGGCTCTCCATATAAACCCACCATTACACTAAGCTTATTTTTGTCATCTTTGCTGCAAATCTTTTCTGCGACTTCTTTTTGAATCATTACTGTCATATTGGAGGGTTTATTCTCTGCCCCCAAGACCTCACGAAAGACTTTAGCTGATATCTGGTATGGCAAGTTAGACACGAATTTATATTTTGAAGGTAGCCTACTTTGGTAATTTTTAAAATTAACCAGACCATCACCCCAGATAACTTCTATATTATCTTTGTTGTTTTGCTCCCAGTAGGGTTCAAGCCTTTTCTCTATCTCAAAAGCTAATACTTGTTCAGAATTTTCAGCGAGGGGAAAAGTAAGGGTTCCGAACCCGGGACCGATTTCAGTTACAACATCATTTTCTTTGATTTTGGCAGAACTTATCATTTTTCTTACCGGACCAGAATCAACCAAGAAATGTTGACCCCAGTCTTTAGGTGAGTCCAGGTTATATTTTTTAGCAAGTATTCTAATTTGATTTTTATCAAATAATCTCTCTTTCATAGGTTTTAATTAATCCATCTTTGGTTATAGTTTTAGACAATTTTTTGACCAAGATGCACCAAAAAAGCTAATCATTGCTTTATATCCTCTTTTCTATATACATTTCTTGCATTCCACAGTATCCAACCGGCATCCGTATATTTTTCTACCGTGTTAATCTGATCTTGAATCTTATCCCGGTCATATTTGCTATAAAGACTAAAAGCCTGAATCCAAGGTCTCAGCTCTGCTTTGGAGCCTTTAAAATATTTTTGTCCCTGTTTTAGACCATTTTCAAGTATTTTTTTCGGATTTTCAGAAGGTTTTTTAATGCCTATATGACCCTCAGGGTAATGAGACGGGTACATCATAGGAGAAATATAATCAACCTCATTTACTGCATATTTGAGATTTTGTCCTATTCTCAGACCTTCAGGACTTTCCATTACCATACCGAATAAGTCTAAGGAGGTTCGTACCGGCTCATATTTCATTTCTTCTTTTATATAGTCAAAAAAATTGGCTATGATCTGCTGCTTCTCTTGAATTGATAATTTGGGTCTAATACGGGAAGTGTCTCCATCTGAAGGAAAGCGCACATAATCAAAATTAATCTCATCAAAACCTAAACTGGCTGCTTCTTTTGCTATACTAATATTGTACTCCCAAACCTTTTTATTTGCCGGATTCGACCAGGAAATGCCATTTTTATTTTTCCAAACCTTGCCTTTTTTATTTTTCAAGGCGAAGCTGGGTTTGGCTTCAGCCAAAGCAGGGTCCTGGAACACACTTTGTCTGGCTATTACATAAATATCATTCTTGTGTAGTTTTTCTATTATTTCTTCTACATCCCCTAATCTATTTTTTTCTAACCCCAATTTATTTACTAATTTCACATCACTGTCATACAGAACCTTGCCGGTATAATGTTTAATATCTATAACCACTGTATTTAGCTGAGTATTATTCAACAGATAGATAATCCGGTTGAGTTTCCAGTCTGCACTAGCTGATCTAGCTGTTAGATAAACACCTTTTGCTTCTATCTTCTTGGGTTTGATCTCTTGTTTTTTTAGCTTTACTTTTGTGGTCTGTCTTTTGTTTAGATCCTGTATATACTCTTGATTATATCTGGAATATACGGTTTTTGTAGTTTTGATCTGATCCAAAATAAATATAGAATAACCGGCTGTGCAAACAAGTAAAATTATTAGATAATCTGAGTTAAACTTCATACTGTTATAAAAATTCTTTGATTTGAGATACCTCTACAGCACCCTCTCGTATCACACTAATATCACCATTTACTTTAACGATAGTGGAGGACGGCTTAGGGTCCAACTCTCCGCCATCAATTATTATATCCGGTTTCTTGTCTTTATTCTCATATATATTTTTGACCTCAGTTCCACTATAAGGAGAAGAGCTTCCTGAAATATTAGCAGAAGTCGAAACCAAAGGGTGATCTACAGCTTCAGTTATTTTTTTAGCTGTCGGTGATGAGCTCACTCTTACAGCTAAGGTGCCATCGGATGTGACTAGCTTAGATAAACCCATATTAGACTTCAGATCTGATACTACCGTAAGGTCACCGGGCCAAAATTTATCAGTAAGCCTTTGTAGAGTGGAGTTCCATTTTAGATATTCTTTTGCAGTGGTTTGATCGGGAACCAAAACTAAAACTGCCTTATTTTTATCCCGCTTTTTTATACCAAAGACTTTCTCCACCGCCTCAGGTATATTTGCCAAACACCCCAAGCCATAACAGGTTTCTGTAGGGTAAGCAAGGGTTTTTCCTTGTTCTAGCTCTGATTTTAACTTTTCTATATCTACCTTATCTTCTTTAATTATTTCCATAAATTAAAAGTTTATTTTATAAAAATAACCTGAGCGGACCTAAAGTATAAAACCCAAACAACCAAAGTTAATTTTCTTTTTGATATCTCAGATAGGCTTCTACAAATTCACCAATTTCACCCTCCAAAACTGACTCCGGATCTGAAGATTCATGCTCGGTTCGTAGGTCTTTTACCATGTTATAAGGATGCAAGACATATGAGCGTATCTGATTACCCCACTCCGGACTCTTATATTCTCCTTTTATTTCTTCTAATTTTTCTTCTTGTTTTTCTTGCTTGTATTTTTCCAACTTAGATCTTAAGATTTTTTTTGCAGTTTCTTTATTTCTTTTTTGTGATTTTTCATTCTGACAGCTCACGGTTATGCCTGTAGGTTCATGTGTTATCCGAACGGCCGATTCGGTACGGTTTACACTCTGACCACCGGGTTTGCTCGACATGAAGGTGTCTATCTCAAGGTCTTTTTCCTTCAGTTCAACCCCCTCTTTTCTTTTTAGCTCTGGAATTACTTCTATCAAAGCAAAAGATGTATGCCTGCTATTATCTGCATCAAATGGAGATAAGCGGACAAGACGATGTGTACCGTCTTCGGATTTCAGTTTGCCATAAGCATACTCACCTTCTACAAGTATAGAAGCTGATTTTATACCTGCCTCTTTGCCTTCAGTCCTCTCAACCACAGTAGTTGACCAACCTTGATCCTCAGAATATCTTAATATCATTCGCAGTAGCATTTCTGCCCAGTCCTGAGCCTCAACCCCACCTGAACCAGAATTTATAGAAACTATAGCATTTTTGTCATCAAACTTTCCATCTAAAAATAGCTCCAGCTCTAGTTTATCATACTTTTGCCAGAGCTCCTCCGTCCTGTTTCGTAGATCTTTCTGGAGGCTTTCATTTTCTTCATCTTGAAGTTCTTGTTTAAGCTCTTGCAGTTCTTGGACCTCACCTTTGAGTTCTTCCCAGATATTTATCTTCTCTTCAAGTTTACTATGCTCTTTCTTTATTTTTTTGGCCCTCTGTTGGTCTTGCCAAAAATCTTCTTGGCTCATTTCTTGTTCTAACTCTTTTTTCTTCTCTTTTTTCTGCTCTACATCTACTAAATCATAGGTAGAATCTACTTTTTGCTTCAGTTGTTCAAGATTTTTTTCTTCTGACATATATAGACAAATTTTACTTTTAAAGTAAAACTAATCACTTAGACTTATTTATTTAATCTAAGCTGAAATTATCTCGAGCACACCTCCAAAAACTTAGCTGCCGTTTGCTTCCAATCAAACTTTTTTACCTGCTCAAGACCCGACTGTACATAAGAGTCGTATAACTGTTGATCATTTAGGATCAACTCCATCGCTTTACTCAGTTCGGATTTAATCCGCGGATCAATCAAATAAGCTGCACCTTCTGAAATTTCGGGCAGTGAAGATCTTTCGGAAGTGATCACGGGAGTAGAGCTGGCCATAGCTTCCAGTACCGGAAACCCGAATCCTTCATAAAAGCTGGGATAGACAAATAGATCCGCTAGCTCAAACAAAACCGGTTTTTCTGCTTCCTCAATATACCCGATATAGTCTACATTATCAAGGTGTTTAATTCTATCTTTAGTCTTTTTACTCTTCCAGCCTTCTGCTCCGGCAATAACCAGCTTATAATCTTCTTTTATATCGGCTTGTCGGTAGGCCTCAAGCAAACCATTCACATTTTTCCTAGGCTCTAAGGAGCCTAAAAATAAGATAAAATCATCGGGCAGGGAGTACTTAGTTTTTACTTCCTTTGCTTTTAATTTAGTTTCAAAATCATCCACTGCCGGATACACTCTTTTTACCTTATCTGAATCTACATCAAAAGTTCTTTCTATGTCCTGCTTGGTGTTATCGGACGGAGTTAAGGTCACATCCGCTCTTCGTACTTGCTGTTCCGGTTTTCTAGCCAGATACCCCAATTTTCTTTTGGCAGTTAAAAACTCAGAAAAGTATTTAAAAGATAGGTCATGAATAGTCAAAATGAACTTAACCTCATCGGAAAGCGGAGTAAAATTTAAATTGGGAGCAAAAAAGAAATCCAAACTTTCTATATCCGCTTTTCTACAAACCATACGATCAAGCTTTGGTCTACCCAATAATAAACCCGATAAGTTCAGCAATTTATTAGGATAATTGAAAGCAACAGTATGAACATGCTCATGGTCCCACCGGGGAACACTAACATCTTTGTGGGAATTATAGAACAAATAAAAACTATGGTTAGAGTCAAGCTCGAATAAATTATCCAACAGGTGATAGGTGTACCCTCCCACCCCGGTTCTCTGCTCCGACATTAAAGACCTGATATCTATACCTATTTTCATAGAAGTATTAAATCATTTAAGAGAGGCCGTTGAAAAACTATCCTAAGCCGGGTTCGGACTATTTCTGAGCTTCGCTAGTCAGACAAGCTGAAGGCTTCAGCTCAGAATTAGTCCTGCACCCTTCTGATTATGTAAGTTTTTCAACGGTTTGTTAAGAATGTTTGGTGGAGTTTATTTTAACTTAGCTATGTAAAATCATCAAAATGTTTAAAGCATCAAAATATCCAGCCCAGTTGAAATATTATTTACAAAATTAACTTTTTCTCTTTTTCACTAGTTTTTGTAAATTGTGCATTTGAAAAATTTCAGAAATTATATATATAATAAGATATCAAGAAATAATAAATATGGAAATAAAGAAAGCCCCCAAAAAAAACGAACTGTTGGAAAAAGTCGGTGGTTACATGTCAAAACAAGAAAAAAAATTAGTCAGCGACTCTTATGATTTTGCCGAGAAAGCTCATGAAGGTCAAAGTAGGATGGCTGGAGGCAAGTTTATCAATCACCCAGCTGCAGTAGCTTACATATTAGCTGATATGGGTTTAGAATCCACAATGATCTCAGCAGCTCTACTTCATGATGTAATAGAAGACACCTCTTATACACACTCGGATATAAAAGAGAAATTTAGTGAAGAAATAGCAGATATAGTCGAAGGCGATACTAAAATAGGTGAACTAAAATATAAAGGTGTAGAAAGATATGTAGAAAACTGGAGGCGGTTGTTTATGGCTATGGCTAAGGACATTCGTGTAATGATTATCAAGTTAGCAGACAGAGCTCATAATATACAAACCATTGATGTACATTCCGAAGATAAAATATACAAGAGAGCACTAGAAAGCCTAGAAATATATGCACCTACAGCTGGACGACTGGGCATGGATGTAATCAAAGAGGAGATAGAAAATAAAGCTTTCCCTCATGTCTACCCTGAAGAATATAAAAAAACAAAAGAATTAACCGAGAAAGAGTTAGATGAAAAATTAGATTATTTCCTTGAATTAAAACAGGAGGTCAAAAAAACACTAAAACAAAAAGATATAAAATTAGAAAAAGTTCAGACTAGAAAGAAAAGCTTATACGAAATATACAAAGAATCACAGAAAAATTATAGGGATCTAAAGCTTTATGACGTAATAGCTATTAACATAGTGGTCTCCTCAACTGAAGACTGCTACGACACTTTAGGAGTGATACACAGCAACTATAAACCTCTCCGAGAAAGGATTAAGGACTATATATCACAACCCAAACCAAATGGATACCAAGCTCTCCATACTACGGTCTTCAGCGAGGATAAGATGATCGAGTTTCAGATTAGGTCTACGCGGATGAACCAGGAGGCTAAATATGGAGCAGCCACCTACTGGAGCGATAAGATTGACCAGAAGTCTGAACCTGACGAAGAAAGAAGTTGGGCTCAGGCTTTTGGCCAAATAGAACAAGATATAAAAGGGCTCGACGATCTAGAACAAATAAAGGTTGATTACCTAAAATCTAAAATTTTTGCATTCACACCTAAAGGTGAGGTGATAAATCTACCAGAAGACTCCACACCTATTGATTTTGCTTATGAAATAAGTGAAGACCTGGGTAATAATTGTGCATCTGCCCGAGTAAATAATAAAAAAGTCAACCTAGACACAAAGCTTAAAAACGGAGATGTAGTGGAAATTATCTCAAAAGAAAGCCGCGACACCCCCAAAAAAGAGTGGCTCAATTCAGTAAAAACATCTAAAGCAAAACAAAAAATTAAGTCATCCCTAGAACAAAAAGACTCGAAGTGGTTAAACACTGAATTCTTTAAATAATTTAGCTCTCAGTTTTAGTATCTACCTTTGAAAAAGAAAATAACACCTGTTCTCTGCTTTCATCTTCTTTTTCATTCCTCTCTTTTAATTCTATCTTGCTTTGATTTAAATCTTTTTTGTGTTCTTCATACCTATCATAAACAAACTCCTT
Organism: Candidatus Magasanikiibacteriota bacterium; assembly: GCA_042218065.1. Classification (GTDB taxonomy): domain Bacteria; phylum Patescibacteriota; class Patescibacteriia; order Magasanikbacterales; family UBA922; genus JBDGRJ01. The sequence continues at coordinate 16,808 of JBDGRL010000013.1, forward strand.
TAATTTTTGCTTAAAGTTAGATTTAGAAAAGTTTTGCGCCCATCTGCGAATTTCGGAGCTGTTCCAGCCACCGGTCTCAAAATTGATAATGGTATCCAACAATGAATCCCAGCTTTGCTTATTGAAAAACACACCTGTTTTTCCAGGAATTACGGTCTCCTTTGCTCCTCCTTCATTATAAGCGATCACCGGCCTTCCGCTAGCCATAGATTCTATCACAGTCAACCCCAAATCTTCTACTTGTGGATGCAAGAAGGCTTGAGCATGTTGATATAAATCTATTTTTTTCTCTTCACTAACCCTGCCAAGTATATCTATATTGGATTTTGATCTCTTTTTTAGTTTTTTCTCTTCTGGACCAGAGCCGAAAATCTTCAAATTCCAGCCTAGTCTATTAAACACCTCAACTAGTAAGTCAAATTTTTTGTAAGCTACAAGTCTGCCTCCAGCTAAAAAGTAGTCTTCTGTATTTTCAGCTATGCCATATTTACTAGTTTCTACCGGTGGATAAATGACTTTACTCTCACGGCGGTAGTAATTATTTATCCTCTTTCGAACTGTTTCTGAGTTGCACAAAAATTGATCAACTCGGTCTGTGCTCATTTTATCCCACATTCTAAGCCTGTGAATCAAGGTGGGGAGCATCTTTTTTATTAACGGATTATAGTTCAAATCTTCTATATACTCATGAGTCTCAGTCCACAAATATCTAGTAGGGGTATGGCAATAAGATATATGAAGTGTACTTGGCGGAGTCAAAATACCCTTAGCAAAGGCACTGGTAGAAGATAATACTACATCAAACTCATCTAAATTATGGCTCTCAGTAGCCATAGGCATCAAAGGGAGATACCACTGGTATTTTGACTTTGAAAAAGGAAATTTAGACAGAAAGGATTCCTTGACTTCAGCATCTTTAAACTGAGTTATCTCATCTTCATCATGAAATAATACATATATAGGGGCATCTGGCCATATTTCATGAAAAGCCTCTAGCACTTTTTCTGCTCCTCCGTCTTGTGATAAATAATCGTGAACTAAAGCTATCTTCATTTTGTGATTATATATTTACAAAAACCTCTCTTAAGCATACTTACCCCCATATCGACGACCTTTAGAAATTATAATGCTTTCCTGTTTTTAAATAATACAAAAGGTGTTTTAACTAAGATAATTAAATCTAAATACAAACTCCAGTTTTCCATATAGAAGATATCCAGCTTCATTTCTTCTTCAAAGCTTAAATCACTTCGACCGGAAATCTGTGCCAAACCAGTAATCCCGGGTTTTATAGACAAGACTCTCTTATAATAAGACTCATACTCTTGTACCTCCCTAGGTTGGTGAGGTCTCGGCCCCACCAAACTCATGGTACCATTAAGGACATTTATAAACTGAGGCAACTCATCAATACTCCATCTGCGCAAGAATCCACCAAAGGGAGTAACTCTGGGATCATCTTTTATTTTATATATAGGACCTTCGCGAGAATTTTGCTTCTCAATCAGTTCTTCCTCTTTTTTTATAGCCTCCTCATTATTATCAAACTGAGGACCTATAGAATCCTCCTGGTACATAGAACGAAACTTATATGCAAAAAACTCACTCCCGTTTTCTCCTATTCTCTTATTTTTATAGATTATAGGCCTACCAGTTTCAATAAGTATACCAACTGCAGCTAATAACATCAAAGGTGAAGTAACAACCATCAAAACAAAACCTCCAACCATATCGAACACTCTCTTAATAATCACCCCCCATCCCTCCAAATTAGAACCTTCTACCTCCACTACTGGAATACCAGCAAGCGGATTTACACTAATATTTGATGTAAAAGCTGAAAAAAGATCAGCAGAATACTTGAATACTATCTGGTTCTCATGACACCACTCAAGCGCCTCTATTGTTTCTTCATCCTCATGTGCTTTTGGTGAGGTGAATATCACTTCATCTATTTCATTTACCTGATCTTTTATGTTCTCAGAAAAATGCTTAAAACTACCTACCACCTCATAGCCCAAGTCTACTCTTTCATTCAACATATTAGTTAGATTGTTAGCAGTCTCGTCATCTCCTATTATCACTGCTTGTTTGAGACCTATCTCTGCTCTATGCAAAAGCCCTTTTAATCCTCGTATAACCAACCTACCTAGTATTACATAAAAAATAGCTAAAAACCAGCCTACAGCTATCAAAAACCTAGAAGCAAATAAGTCTTGAGTAAAAACTATATACAAAGCTATCAATGATAATCCTATTGAACAGCCAAAAAATATCTTCAATATTTCATTGCCGAAACGACGGTTAGGATCTGGAGAATATAACTTGAAAAAAGCAAAAACTACTACCCATATTACAGCTACCATTGCAGCAATAGATAGAAACTTAGAAAAAGGCAGTTCAAATAAAATTGGTTTCAAATCTTTTGCCCACTCCATAAACCTTAAATGATAAGCTGTAGCTGCAGCTAAAATCATCATTAAATAATCAACAGGAACTTGTAATACCATCAACCAAAGTGAAGTTTTTTTCATAGAAAATTATTATTTTGGTTTAGAATACTTTAAAAAAAACTTTAGGTCAACTTCTCAGGCCTAAATTAACCTTGACACAAGCAAAAAATTGTGTTATTATTCTTATTGCTTACAGGGAAGATAGTCGCTCGGAAATTTTTCCGAGAGGAAAGTCCGAACTCTATAAAGTGTAGTGGGTAACACCCACCGTTCGGATCGTAAGGTCCGAATCGGGAAAGTGCCACAGAGACCATACTATCCGGTTCTAAGTTTTTTGGCTTGGACCGGACAAAGGTGCAAAGTGTGGAGATGTATCTGCTTTTTGCTTAAGCGAAGCAGATGCTACTCTACTCCTTGTCGAGTGATCGACAAGCGTGGTAAACCCTACCGGAGCAAGGGTAGCGTTCACCCTCAGAGGTGTTCGATAAGTTCGCCCGCTAGAGCTTAGCAGCAATGCTGAGCCAAGATAAATGACTATCTCCTAGTCAGATTCATGACTAGACAGACAGAATTCGGCTTACCTGTAAGCTGCCCGCCCAGGATATGGGCGGGTTTTTAAAATCCGACCTTTTAGATAATGAAGGCTTTGTGTGTAATCAGTTGAAAAGTGGTTATTGAACTTAAATTAAAATAAGACTCCGTAAAAACGGAGCCTCCCCCCCATAAATAATGAGCAATGCTAAGCTGTTGTTATCTCTATACCAGACAAACCCTCCCTTGCCTCTATTCTTTCTAATCTCATTATTATTTGCTTCTTCTGATACTTTATTTTCTCAAGTTCTACCATACTTTTAACCAAACAATAACCTTTATGTGCTAAAACTAAACCGACAATTAATGAGCTAGTCAAATAAAGACCGCTTCGACTAATTACACCTACTGACATCCATGAAATAAATAAACCAACAAGAACAATTATTACCCAATAGTTTTTGTCTACAGTACCTTTTAACTTCTTTACTTGACATTCAAAAAACTCTGAAAGCATTTCTTTATCTCTTATATGCTTTTCAGAGCTGGCATCAAATTCTCTCATTCTTGCTTTTTCTGATTCATCTATTTTTTCAAAATCACCAAAAATCATGATGTAAAGAAGCACAATGAATAGTATAAAGCCTATTAACTCCAATACTATCAGCATGACTTAACCTCCTGTGAGTCTGAGTACCAGTTAACCCAACCACAATTAAACAAAAAAAGTACTTTTTGTCAATGAGACTAAGTAAAAAATTCAAAGTAAAATTAAAAAGAGACCAGTGTATGTGGTCTCTCCCCCTAAGAGAACAGTTATAATTTTAATCTGACTCTGGATTATCTGATTCCGTCTTTTCATTTTCTTCTCTTAAAGACTCCTTATCTATATCACTCAAATCTTCCATTTGTGGTCCTGAATAGTAATTTTTGATACGACTCATAAGCAACCATTCTTTCAGTCTGTACCAAAGTCGCAAAGTATAAATGATAAACAAAACCAGAAGACCAATCCCAAAAAAGAGAAAAAAATACAAGTTGATAACGCGCCATTTTCCTGAAACATATAAAACTCCCATGCATATAACCCAACAATGAAGTAAGATTATGATCACATCAGATAAAATGTCATAAACCCATTCACCAATCTGACCCAAGGGTTGAGATTTTGCTTTTTCAAGACTCGACTTGAATTTATTCCATGAGTGATAACCACTCCAGAGCCCCATAATGATCCATATAAGGCCTATTATCCTTGCTTCGAACAAAGTTAGTTTTACCATGCTCATACTTACCTCCTGGCAAGAGGTCTGTTCACGGGCTACCTTCGATAATAAAAAATATAATAAAAGTAGATATGCGTCAAATTCTGAAGTAAAAGAATAAAAAAAGCCTCTACTTTTTTTCAATAATTAATGAAAGTATTTTAAAATAAAAAATTCGACCAAAGCTGTTTGGTTAGCCTGGTCGATTACATTT
>JBDGRL010000014.1:0-2229 GCA_042218065.1 Candidatus Magasanikiibacteriota bacterium
TTTGCCTTTCGAACATTTGTTCGATATAATAAAAGCGTCTTGAAATAATCTTATGAACAAGCAACTATTCGAGCAAAGACGCTCAAAACTTTATGATTTTTATGATCAAAACAATTATCTCCCGACCTATGAAAAACTAAAAGATCTGTGGGGAGTAAGCTCGAGAAGTACGGTCCACAACTACTTACAGAAGTTTATCGAAGCCGGATTGGTTAAGAAAACCGAAGGAGGTAGGCTCGTACCTACGGATAAAATGAAGCAAGCTCGGTATGTAGGCACGATACGTGCCGGGTTTCCGGGTTCAGCTGATCAGGAGCAAGAGAATACTATGGACTTGGATGAGTATTTGATTGAAGATCCCACTTCTACCTTTATGCTGGAGGTGGTCAGCAACAGTATGGAGCAGGAAGGTATTAAGCAAGGTGATCTGGTTTTAGTGGATCGAGGCAAAGAGCCCAAGATAGGTGATGTGGTAGTAGCTCGGCTTGATAATGAGTGGACATTAAAATACTTCAAACAAGATGGAGACCGGCACTACCTGGGAGCTGCCAGTGAGGACCATGAGGATATTTACCCTGATCCGGGCCAGGAGCTGAAAATAGGTGGGGTAGTGACAAGTGTAGTTCGTAAGTATGAATAGGAACAAGGTGTCAGCCATAATCCATATTGACGGCGATGCTTTCTTTGCCAACTGCGAGCGTGCCTGTGATCCAGCCCTGGAAGACAAGCCGGTAGTAGTCGGCAAAGAGCGTGGTATCGCTACTGCTCCTTGCTATAGAGCCAAGGCAGCCGGCATTGAGCGCGGTACTTTGATCTCTAAAGTAAAGGATATCTGTCCCAGTGCAGTGGTAAAGCACGGTGATTACTCTAAGTATAAACTTATCAGCCAAAGGATGTATAAGGTCTTCAGAGATATGGGGGATATAGTGGAGGAGTATAGTATAGACGAGAGTTTTGTCGGGCTGGCTGGAGTCGGAAACAACGGTAGCTATACCCAGATTGCAAAACAGATTCAAAAAAAGGTGAAAGATAAGTTGGACATACCTGTGTCTGTCGGTCTAGCCCCGAACAAGACCTTAGCTAAAGTTGCTTCTGACAAGAACAAGCCCAGAGGGTTTTGTAAAATTACACAATCGAATGTGGATCAGAAACTAAAAGGGTTACCGACAGATGAGCTTTGGGGTATCGGCTCTAGATTGGCGCAGCGATTGGACCGGATCGGGGTGGATACTGCACTAGAGTTTAAAAATATGAGCCGAGATGTAGTAAGCAGCAAGTTTAACAAAAAAGTATTCAGACTATACAAGGAACTGCACTGTAATCAGATGATACCACTTGAGAGAGGTAGTGTGGCCAAGCATAAATCCAAGGGCAGCTCAAAAACATTTAGTCCTGGAACCAAAGATAAAACCAAGGTTTTTAGTCATTTATCTAAAAATGTTGAAACGGCTTGTAAAAGGCTTCGTAAGTATAATTTGGTAAGTGATAAAATAAGCTTCTTTATCAAGCGCAATGATTATGAGGGCGGCTACACAAAATACAAAGCACAGCAAAACTTGAATCTACATACTGCCCATCCCAACTATATTCTGCCTCGTATCAGGGATAAGTTCAATGAAATTTTTAAAGCAGATAAGACCTACCGAGCTACCGGTTGTTATCTGCATAATTTAAGACAAGCGACACCACAACAGCTGGGTTTGCTAGAATCGTATTTGGAAAAGCAAGATAAGTCAAAAGTATACGATGCGGTCGATAAAATAGAGGACAAATTCGGTGATGGCACTGTTTTTTTAGCTAGCAGCTTGTCAGTACGCGCTAGCAGTAGCGACCAAAACAAGCGTAAAGATAAGGATAAGAAACTGGGGATACCCAGCATGGGAGAAGTAAGATAGCCCTATTGCTTAATAAGTAGATACATTTTTAGACTAGAGTAGAGAGTGCTCTTAATTGAACCAACTGCTGTCATCTTCCCAAAGCTTTTTCCAGGCTTGGGTGTTGCGAAACCACGGACAAGACAATATAGCTGCGTATGCTATGGCTAAAAGAATAAGTGAGCTTAGGACGAGGCTGTCTCCCGGAAGCTGAGAGGTGGGGTGTTTGATGACATACAGCCAAAAGTAAATGAAGCCGAACCATAAAACTGCCTCTACGATTGAGAGTAGCCAGTCTTTGGTACTCATATGGACTTGTTAATTTATCTCACTATTCATTATAGAACAATTTTCC
>JBDGRL010000014.1:2329-3658 GCA_042218065.1 Candidatus Magasanikiibacteriota bacterium
GCCACCAGCAGACCAACTCCGATATTTTTCAGGTGACTGTTAGAAGACATAAATATTGGATTAATTATTACTAATTATAAATATATCATTAAACCCTTTGAGGATTAATTGTGGATAAGTTGTGAAAAGGTACTGATCTAAAATTCAACTAAAAGTTAGAAGTGGAAAGAATAAAATAGAAACATCGTGTAAACAGTTTAGATTAAACTTTGTTTTTTCTATAATGTAACCATATAATTTAGAAGACTTACTGCTTTGGCTAACTTAGATGAATAACAAACACCCAACAGATAAAATTCTACTGCCGGCTGTGTTTGTAGCCGGCTTCTCTATTATGGGGGTCGAGATCACAGCCTCCAGATTGCTCGCCCCTTATTTCGGCTCCTCCCTTTTTATCTGGACCAACATTATCGGGGTGGTTATGGTGGCTTTGTCTTTGGGGTATTATTACGGCGGCAAGATAGCAGACAGAAATCCTGATTTTAATATACTACTGATACTATTTTTAGCGGCCGGTTCTATTTTTTTGTTGATACCCTTTATTACCAAGCCCTTATCTTCGTTGGTGCTCTCACAGCTGCTGGCTTTAGATTCCGGATCAATTATATTATTCACCTCTTCTTTGTTTGTGACCACTATCTTGTTCGCTTTTCCTCTGTTTTTGTTGGCAATGACCAGCCCGTTTGTAATAAGGCTCTCTGAGATCAAAAAAACAAATGCCGGCACTACCTCGGGTAAGGTGTTTGCTGTCTCGACTATCGGCAGCATTATTGGGACTTTCCTTCCTACTTTATGGATGATACCTACTTTAGGCACCAGAATCACCATATTTACCTTCGCTGCTATCCTGATAGTGATTTCATTGCTTGGTTTGGTGAGAAATAAGGTTTATCTTCTGGGGTTAGCTGTGTTACTGCTTCCGGTGGTTGTGTTGGCAAAGCAAAATATTAAGCCAAGTCCAAATCTGATTGCAGAGGATGAGTCCGCTTATCAGTATATTCAGATAATAAAAGAAGATGGGGCTAGGTATATGAGGTATAATGAAGGTGGTGGTGTCCAATCTATCTATGATAAGGATAAAATTATGACAGGTTATTATTATGACTACTATAATTTACTACCTTATCTGTTTCCTGAAGAAAAACGGAAGGATATAGCAGTGATTGGTTTGGCGGGCGGCACTATTTCCAGACAGATGAACCACTTTTTTGACAATATTCATATAGATGGAGTCGAGATAGATCCGGAGGTAATTAGGATGGCTAAAAAATACATGGGGCTGAACCCGGATAATGTAGATCTGCACAAAAGAGATGGCAGGATGTTTTT
>JBDGRL010000015.1:0-1691 GCA_042218065.1 Candidatus Magasanikiibacteriota bacterium
TTGTTTACAAGTGGTTTAAACTTTTGGTCTGTATTAAAATATCTTATTTGATGCTTTGGGTGGCTAAAGTTAATCTTCTTAAAAAGATTGATTCTCATTTTAGAAGCTAAAATACCAATTGTCTTGTTCATATTAATTTTGTTATACAATTTATTTAAACCCCCTCCACCACCTCATACCACCCGCAATACTCACAATCACTGTGTCTGTCCGGCTCGGGGCCTTCTATACACTCCACGGCGTCTTTGATCAGCTCCTTCGCCCGGTCTTTATCAATATCCAGCTTCACCAATTTATTTTCAAACTCCACCACCGCACCTTCTTTCACCTCTTTGGGGTAGTAATAAAAAAGATAACCGTAATCAGCCACGGGATAACTCTCCTCTACATTTTCACTAAGCAGAAGTCCGTAGATACCGAGCTGATGGCCGTAATACTTGGCTGAATTTCCTTTCGGCGGATATCCCCTGGTTTTGTAATCGAAGGGAATATAACTATCACCGTCCACCAAACAATCGTCCAGAGCTCCTATAACCTCCACATTCAGATCTTCATTAATATAGCTGGGAGACGACTGCCAGTTTCTCCACTTGTCCATCCAGCTTTTCGGCATTGCCAACTCTGCATCCAGATGATCGATCTCCGGAGGAAGAGAATCCTTATCGCGGTATTTATCAAAATAATCCTTGATCACATCGTCCATACCACCCGGGAGAGATGGAAACGGACCACGAGGACGCTTTTGTGCGTGGTTAAAGCGAAACCAAAAGCACTTTGGGCAGTCTTTGAATGTTGAAAGTGATGATGGTGAGAGTCGGTGCATGTATTTGATTTTTTAAACTTAATGGTGTATTATAAGGGTGTCCTTTGGTCTTAGCCATAAGACCGAAGGGGAAATACATCCAAGAGCTACCCTCCGTGAGGAGGGTAGTTTTATTTTTTATCTTTTCTGTGTTTAAGCTCATCTCCCCAAATATCTGCTTCGATATCCAAAATATCAGTATACCCATCTCCCCCAGTTCTTAATTCATGTGAAATATTATTTTCTGAAGAATAAATATAAACATTTTTACCATTATTTTGCAGATAATTTACCAAAGCCAAAAAGTCAGAATCTCCTGTAAAAAATACCGCCGTGTCATATTTATCAATATGATGTAAAGCATTAACCGTTATTTCAACATCCATATCCCCTTTTTCTTCCACATACTCACCATCTTCCGTACTTACACGAATTCGTTTTAATTTCTTTTTTACGACATTAAAATCTAAAGCCTTCTTTAAGTAAGTATAAAATTTGTGCTTACCGTCCAAACTGTGTTCTCTAGTATCATCAGCCGGATAGGCAGTAAAATAAAAGACCTCAACTGACGAAGAGCCAAACTTTTGTTTGAGATAACTCTTTAAACTTTCGAAATCCAACAATCTACCTTTTGCTTTATAAACCTGCCAGATATTGGCTTCGTCTATGAAAATATGTGGTGTTTTTTCTGATTTAGACATAAAAATACTTGTTTTTTAATCTTATTCATAACCCTTCACCGAAGTCTTATCAGTACGATAAAAAACAGACTCATACTCTATAGCTTCGCCCTCATCGGCTGAAACCCAAGGCACGTCTTCATGGGATAAATTACTAAGCTCGGTTGCGGTCTTGTCGGACAATCTAGCCAGCACTTTATCTATATGCT
>JBDGRL010000016.1:0-1636 GCA_042218065.1 Candidatus Magasanikiibacteriota bacterium
AACACGTATGTTAAATTAATTTTTTGGTATCGCTACCCTCAAAAATACTACTACCCAGAATCTGGATTTTTCGGGCAGACTTTTTTCTATTTTCTGTATTTTTTTGATGGAAGCCAGTTTACTCACAAGAGGGTATCCATATTTTTTTGCCAATACAAAAGCTATGATTCCGCCTATGGTCCAGCCGATAATGCTGAGCAATCCTCCTAAAACCAGCCCCACATATTTCCCGCTACAGGAACCAAAGGTATAGTACCGATAGGTGCAACCACGATTGCTGCAATAGTAATTAATACATAAATTGACATAGCATAGACATTATTGCCGGCAATAAGTTGTTTAATCTGTAAAATAGCCTAGAAATCACTTCAATCTAGATGTTCTATATACTCAACCAACTCCTCTTTATCCAAACCACCGGCAGAAAATAACTCACCGTTCACTATAATTCCCGGCGAGCTCATGATTTGATATTCAGTCACCAACTCTTGCCCTTTTTTTGAGGTCATATCAATTTTTTCTATTTCCACTTGAGGGTAGCTATTCGTTATCTGTTTTAATTTTTCTTCCGCTTCTCCACAACAAGCACAACCTTCAGCGGAAACTAATGTTATTTTTATTTTGTTCATATTATTTATCTATTTATTATTTTTTATTGCCGCTCATATTTGGGTTTGAACTTGATTCATCTCGGACCCGCCGAGTCGGCGGAGAGAATAAAAATATGAGCGCCAATAAAAATTATTTTAATGAATTAATCGCATTAGTTAAGTATTGACCCGCTTTAGACCAGTTTTGATTTCTGATCGAGTTGTTGATCTGACTTTTAAGCTGCGGGCTCAGTTTTTTATTATTTCCTTGTTGCAGCTTAGCCAGCTGATTTAATTTTTGTTTGATGTTGTTGGGAACTTGAACTCTTCTTTTTCTTTTGTTTGAGTCGGAAGTATCTTGCCTTTTGTCTCCGGAGTAAGGCTTGATTGATTTTACTTGTGCCGGATAAGTCTTAAAGATGGACTGAGATACTATTTTTTTAGCTGTGATTTTGTTTGGATTGTATATTACTTTACCCGAGTCATCCGCTAGGCTGACCTTTATATCTTTCACACCAGCCACCGATCCGATAGCCGATTCTATACTCCTCTTACAGCCGATGCAGTACATATTCTTGATAGATAATTGTGCTTGCTTGAGGTTTCCTGCGTTGTTGATGTTTGAACTGTCGGGGTTGTTAAAAAGGAAAAAACCACCGATTATACCACCCCCGACGAGTATGATCATGAAAGGAATAAGAAAATTTTTCATAGTATTTTAGTTAACTAAATATATAAATAAAGACTACCCAATAAAAGGGCCGTGATTATTAGTATAACTCCTGCAAATTTTTTCATTGCTTCAGAATGCTTAGCTAATTTCACAAATACTTTCTTTTTGCCATATGCTATAGCTATCGTGGCGCCGATCAAAAATAATGCTTGCATAGCGGCAAAGATGATAAAGCTTACAATGCTCTCAAAGAACTTACCGCTGATAAAAGGAAAAAATACTAATGGCAAAAATACAGGCAAAAAACAACTCAATCCTCCTGCGCCATAGATTACTCCAAAGCCAAACAAGTTCCAGTGTTTGGATTTATCTT
>JBDGRL010000017.1:0-30549 GCA_042218065.1 Candidatus Magasanikiibacteriota bacterium
CTGTCGAGCTAATCGGAGACGCTGCTTTTGAGAGAACTCTATCATCATTTAAGGAGCTTCGAGAGCAGGCTTCTAACTTATTTACCCAAGATTTTCCTGAGTTTGATGATAATAAGGAAGAGTTAGCAAATAAAATTAAAAATGCTTTATACTCTTCGATCTTGGTTTCTTATGCTCAAGGTTTTCAGATGCTCGGCAACTGTAGAAAAACAGAAGAGGAAAAGTTATGTGGATACCCATTGGATTTAGAGGAAATTGCTAGAATTTGGCGTGGAGGGTGTATTATTAGAGCTGAGATCCTTAATGATTTTATGGAAGAGTTCAAAGAGCAGCCCAACTTGGAAAATTTGCTTTTGACTGACCGGTTCAGCAAAGAGCTTAATGAGTCTATGTCCAGTTTGAGAGATGTTGTCGATACTGCTCATGATATAGAGGTGCCGGTATCGGTTTTGGGTGATACCATTTCATATTATGATTCATTAAGACACGAGCGGCTGCCTTCAGCTGCTATGATCCAAGCTATGCGTGATTACTTTGGTTCACACACTTATCATCGGGTAGATGATCCTGAAAGTGTTTATCATACTGACTGGACCGGAGATAAATCAGAGGAAAAATTTGAATAAAATATTATTTAGCGTAAAATAAGGGTGTAATTCGTAACAACAGCCAATGGACTACCGAAAACATCCTGAGCGATTCTTAAAGCATTTGTTAGCCGCCCCTTTTATCTACTTGATGATTATACCTCTTGTAATTCTCGATTTATTTTTAGAACTTTATCATAGAGTCTGCTTCCCTTTGTACGGTTTTGAGTATGTAGATAGAAGTAAGTATATAAAGATTGATCGACATCGTTTGAGTTATCTAAGTGGTTTGGAGAAGATAAACTGTGCTTACTGCGGCTATGCCAATGGTCTGCTACATTACGCTTCCGTGGTTGCCGGAGAGACCGAGCGGTATTGGTGCGGGATAAAACACAAGCAGAAAGAAGGTTTCCAAGAACCGAGCCACCATCAAGATTTTCTGCCCTATGGAAACGAAGAAGAACTAAAAAAATTAACAGAACATCAAGAATAATTTACTAAATTATTTCTTACATGGAAAACAAACCTACTTTCCCAATAGATCTATCTCAGTATCGATCAGTAGAGCTAGATACTGAACAGGAGAAGCTCACTGATGATCAAAAAAGACAACTCAAGCAAAATATTCAGCTAGTGAAGGATACCATAGTATTTTTTACCGGCTATGCTGGGGCTAAAGGCATGGGCGGACATACCGGTGGTGCTTATGATATCGCACCAGAGGTGCTGATAGTGGATGGTTTTATCAAAGGCAGCTCAGATGTATATCCGGTACTTTTTGATGAAGCCGGACACAGGGTAGCGATACAATATTTGATGGCAGTGCTAAATGGGGATCTGCCCGAAGAAAAACTGCTCAAATACAGAGAGCACGCAGAAGAAGACCCCCTGCCAGGACATCCGGAGATGGAAAATACGGATGGGGTTAAGTTTAGCTCAGGCAGACTGGGACATCTCGGTAACTTTGTAAATGGCGTAGCCAAAGCTAACCCGGACCAAAGTATCGTTCTTTTTACTAGCGACGGATCTCAACAAGAAGGCAACTGTGCTGAAGCGGTTCGTTTCGCTGTAGCTAATGATCTGAATGTTAAATTAATCGCGGATGATAATAATGTAACAATTGCCGGCCATCCCGAGCAATATATGAAGGGATATGATATAGCTGAAACATGGCGCGGGCATGGACTCGATGTAGATGAAAGCGATGATCCTGATAACATTGATCAACTATACTCAAGGATAAGAGGTGCACTGATTCAAGATGGTCCGGTTGGCTTAGTAAATAAGAGACCGATAGCTGAGGGTATCGAAGGAGAGGAGGGTGAGCCGAGAATGCACGATGTAATTGAACCGGAGCCGGCTGTGAACTATCTATCTAAAAAGGGCTATAGCCAGGCGGTAACTATGATTGAAAATGCTGAGAACCCGGAAGAGGATAAGGAATATCTGGGAAGTAACGATGAATGGGAAAAGAACCGCTACAAATTTGGTGAGATAATAAATGATATTATTAGCGGTATGGACGAACAAACACGTAAAGACAAGGTGTTTGTAGTAGATTGTGATCTACAAGGTTCGACCGGGATTGACTCAATAGAGGATAAGTATCCGGAGATATTTATAAAGGGCGGTGTAATGGAGCGGAACAACTATTCCACTGCTGCCGGGTTTGGTTTTGATGGTGACAGACAGGGAATATTTGCTACTTTCTCAGCTTTCTCCGAGATGGTAAACTCAGAGATCAAGATGGCACGGCTAAATGAGTCCAATGTATTAGCTCATTTCAGCCATGCTGGGGTGGATTGGATGGCTGACAATACTTGTCATTTTGGAGATAATATATTCTTTACCGATAACGCACTAAAAGAGCAAAAAAACACCCGTCTTTATTTTCCTGCAGATTTAGGGCAGATGGAAGCTGTCTTACATGAAATATTTGACGATAGGGGGCTGCGATTCGTGTTTTCAACCCGCTCTCCTGTGCCGCAAATTTTAGATGAAAATGGTGAAAAATATTATGGAGATGATTATGATTTTGAGCCGGACAAAGATGAGATAATCCGAAAAGGTTCGGATGGATATATTATCAGCTTTGGGGCGATGTTGTATCGGGCGTTGAATGCAGTAGAGAAATTGAACGAAGAAGGAATAGATGTAGGGCTTATCAATAAACCGACCCTAAATGTAGTAGATGAGGGAATGATGAACAAGCTAAAAGATGAAGATAACATTCTAGTGGTAGAGGATCAAAATCAAAAGACCGGGCTTGGTATCCGCTTTGGCACCTGGCTGCTGCAGTATGGATTTACGGGTGAGTATGATCATATCGGCACTACGAGGTTAGGTCATGGTGGAGTAAAAATGCAGGTGCCGCATCAGGGTTTGGGCTCTGGAAACATTCAAGAAAAGATGCAAGAATTAATTGATAGTTAATTAAAGTTAATTTTATCTTATGGCAGATGAAGTTATAGATATTTACGATGAATACAATAATCCAACGGGCGAGCAGAAATTAAAATCAGAAGCACATCAGCAGGGAAATTGGCATAGATCTGCTCATGTTTGGATTTTTAACTCTAATTCTGAGATTTTATTACAGCTTCGTTCAAAAGATAAAGATATTTGGCCTGATACTTGGGATGTATCAGCAGCTGGGCATGTCAGCGCCAATGAAGAACCAATTGAATCTGCAGTTAGGGAAACAAAAGAAGAACTTGGGGTCTCTTTTGAAAAAGGTGATTTAGAATTTGTTGCTGTAATCAAGCAAAGTTCAAAACATAAGGAGTTAATCGATAACGAGTTTGATTATATTTATTTTGTTGAATGTGGTGATGCATTGGATGATTTAGAAATTCAAAAAGAAGAGGTGCAAAAAGTAAAATTTTTTACTGATAAAGAAATTCAAAATGAGTTAGAAGAGAAGGAGTCAAAATTAGTTTCTCATAAATATTGGGGGTTGGTTTTAGATAAAATTCAGTGAATTTTAAAGATTATTGTTTAAGTAGGGACTGTCAAACATTTTGTGTAAATGCTTTTCCTTTCGGAAACCTATCTTCGAACATAATGGCAAGTTGATTTAAAATCGTAGCCCAATTTTTCATCTGTCGTTTCCAGTTGTTTACTACCTCTAGAGTTTTAAGAAAGATAATCTTTTTGGCAGCCATTTTAGTAGGAAATACTTTTTTGTTTTTAGTCACTTTCCTGATTTGACTGTAATAAGACTCAATTGAATTGGTAGTGTAGATCAGTCTTCTGATCGGTTGAGGGAAATCAAAAAAGGTAGCTAACTCATCAAAGTTGTCACGCCAACTTTTAACTGCTATAGGATATTTATCTCCCCATTTCTCTTCTAATTTTTGTAAGTGTTGTCGAGCTTGTTCTCTGTTGGCGGAGGTGTAAATTTTTCTTAAGTCTTGACTAAATTCTCGCTTGTCTTTGTGGTTAACGTACTTAAGTGAGTGTCTGATTTGATGGATAACACAACGCTGGATTAAAGTTTCCGGATAAATAGACTCTATGGCTTCTGTGAAGCCTTTGAGACCGTCTACACACGCAATGAAAATATCTTCTACTCCCCGGTTCTGCAAGTCCTTTAGGACTTGCAACCAGAACTTTGAGCTTTCTCCGTCTTTAGAGATCCAAAAACCCAAGATATCTTTATTACCTTCTAAGTCTATTCCCATGATTGTATATACTGCTCTAGTGTCCACTTTGCCGTCTATTCTGATTTTAACGTGTAAAGCATCTAAAAACATTATCGGATAAATGGATTTTAAGCTTCTATTAGAGACCGTTGAAAAACTAACTCAATAACACCACAATTCCTCCTTTCCTTTTTTTGTTTTTTATGGTATAATATTACTAGTTTAAGTTAAATTATTAAGTTTTTAGCCATGTACAAGAAGCAGAATAAATTTTTCTCTAATCACATTTATGAACAATATGAAAATGAAGACAACTTCCTGTATCAACTAGATCAATTACTTGATTGGCCGGATTTGATAGACCAAGTAAGGGAACTAGCGGAAAACGAAGAGGGCGGACGCCCTCGCTGGTCTCCCGAAACAATGACAAAAATGCTCATTTTAGCATTTTTGTATGATAGAAGTGATAGAGAAATGGAGCAGATGACTACTGACAATATAAGAGTAAAACACTTTCTTGGGATAGAAATACACCGGCTCGGACCGGGTCACACAAGCCTCTCTCGGTTTAGAACGGAAATAGTTAACCAACTGGGAGAAAATTTTATTGAAAATCTACTTGTTAAAATTCTCATACAAGCAAGAGAGGCTGGTATTGAGTTCGGACGCCTCTACGCAATGGATGCAACGGACACAGAGTCTCGTATCAACGGAGCTAAAGATTCACGGGAAGTTAAACAAGGTGAAAGAGAAAAGTCTAAAGACGAGGATGCCGCTTGGGGAGTTAAAACCACGAAAACAAAACTAGACAAGGATGGAAGCGAAGTAAAAGTTCCCGATTATTTTTTCGGTTACAAAGTGCAAGCACTTTGTGAAACGGAACACGGCTTAGTAACAAAAAACCACACTACACCCGGTAATACAGCTGACATTGATGGAGGAGATGAATTGATAGACAAACATCTAACAAAAGAACAAATAGATCAAATTGATACACTAACAGCTGACAAAGGTTATGCCAGTGGTGTATGGATCAATATTCTAGAACAAGATGAAAATATTAACACAGCTTTTTCCCTCCCCGAGACTATGACCGATAAAGGAGAACATCAACAAAGATGGACAGAATACATGGAAGACGAAGACAGAAAAGAAGACTATAAACAACGTTCAACAATTGAACGTATCTTCAGTGACGTAAAAAGGAACCACGGACTAAACCGAAGCCGATATATCGGCAAAGCAAAAACCCATCTGCAAGCAACATTAACTATGCTTGCCCATAACCTTAAGCGAATCGTTAAAGTACTTACGGGAGTAAGATTCAAGCCGATCTAAACATAATCTAGGATAACCGCCTAAAAATAAACGAAATAAGTCGAAAAAACGACAAAAAACAAGAAATATCCACTCAAAGAGTGGATAGGTGAGCAAACTGGAGATAGTCGTTATTTTATATGGAATTTTTCAACGGCCCCACTATGGATCTTGACAGTTATTATAGTGTAAGATATAATATAAATGTAAGAAATTAAAAAAAGTAATAAGTATGAAAAAAGAAGCTAAAATTACAACAAAAGGTCAGGTTACAATACCGGCTCCAATCAGAGAAAAACTAGGTTTAAATGCTCAGGATAAGATTGTTTTTGAGTTAGTTAATGGTGATTTGAAACTCAAACCCGTAACTAAAAAAGATTTTATGGACTTAGCTGGTTCGGTGGAGCATAAAGATGAGGAGATTGACTTTGATGAGTTAAGAGAAAAAATGGAAAAAGATAAAGCAAAAGAAATAATTAAAGAAGGCAATGAAGAATAAAAAGATTTTTATTGATACCAACATCTTCATTAGGTTCTTAACTAAGGATCATAAAGAGAAGTTTTTGAAATGTAAAGAATTTTTATCGAACAGTATAGAAGATTCTAGAAAGGAGATTTGTACTTCTGATGCTGTTTTGTTTGAAATACACTGGGTTCTTAAAAGAATATATGATTTAGAAAATTCTGAAATTGAAACAAAAATCACAACTATTGTTAATTTTTGCAATATTGTTTCCCCCAATAACACCTTCAGTTGGTCTAAGTGGTTTAGTTTGCA
Organism: Candidatus Magasanikiibacteriota bacterium; assembly: GCA_042218065.1. Classification (GTDB taxonomy): domain Bacteria; phylum Patescibacteriota; class Patescibacteriia; order Magasanikbacterales; family UBA922; genus JBDGRJ01. Next base: position 6,327 of record JBDGRL010000017.1, read on the forward strand.
GACAAGTAAAAATATCGATTTGATTGATGTTTTTAATTATCTGTTAATTAAGCAAGAGAATATTGATGAGTTAATTAGTTACGATAAGGATTTTGATAAATTTGAAGATGTAAGAAGGGTTGAACCCTAGTAAAAATAATTAAAATTTCATGAAAATAAATGAAGCTCAAGATAAAATTAAAGAATTATTAGGTGATATAGAACACCCACGTTTGGCTTCTTATATTGCACTAACAGAAGAGATGGGAGAACTTGCTGACGAAATTATAAAATAAGAAATTTATGAGCAAAAAGAAGGAAAAGAAGAAATTAAATCTGAAATGGCTGATGTGCTTGTAAGTTTGTTAGAGTTATCTAATGTTTATGAAATTGATTTAGAGGAAGAATTAAAGCAGAAAATAAAAGATATTGAACCGAGAGCGGAAGAATGGGTAGAAAATTTAGGTAAGACTCTTCAAAGTAAGAGAGATAAATTAGATTAAATGAATAAAGAAAAAGTTTTTATCTTCTACAAATTTACAGGTGAGAGTAATGAAAAATTAGCAAGAATATTACCTAAAATGAAGTATAAGTGAAAAATCAATTATCAGAAACTAATTTATAATATGCCAAAATATAGTTCATACTTAGTATGTAAGAATCACATACAAGAAGTTAGAAAGTTCCTTAATTAGTTTTTTGAAGAAATAGACGGAAGATACAATCACGAGGAGTGGATTACTTTTAAGCCACCAGGTGGTAACTTTCTAATAAATTTAATGACTGGGGAAGAGCAAGAGATTACTCAAAACATGACATTTGAAATATGGTGTGACTCTATGAAGGAGTTAGAAAAATATGCAAATGAGTATAATGAAGAAATAAAAAGCTTTATAGCTACCGAAACTGAAAAAGATTATAAGTATAACTTCATAGTAATTCCGGGTCCTCAAAATATATGCAAGATGGAAATAAATTATATGCAAGATTTATAAAATTTATGAATAAGAAGTTAAGGAGCAAGTTAATGTAAATAACTAAATAACATGCTAAAGGTAGCAGCAAATACAACTGCAGAAGCCTGGAGAAAAGCTTTCTTTAAACTTATGAATACAGGCAAGAACACGCAGGATAAAGAGCATATTGTAAATTTGCCTGCAGCTATAGAAGTCAAAAATACGCAGATCGACAGGTATGATGGTAGATTTTCCATGTCACAGGAAGAAATAGAAACTATAAACAAACATATTGTTTCTGGGAAAGACACAGAAAAGGTAACTCATGAATGGACCAAGCTTTACAGAAAGAGATTGTTTGAAGGAAGCACAAATCAAATCGAAGAAATAATTAAATATCTTAATGAAAAACCGCACGGAAAAAGAGCCCAGGCGAATATTTGGAATCAACAAAAAGATTTATACGGTGAGATTGCCCCCTGCTTGCAAATGGTTTGGTTTCAGGTTAAAAATGAAAAATTAGAAACCCATGTTCATCTTCGAGCTAGTGATGCTTACGGTAAGTTGCTTATGAATATCAATGAATTTATATCCCTTCATCACTATGTTGCAGACGAACTCAATGTTGATTATGGTAAATATATTCAATTTATAGATACCTGCCATGTATATAAAAAAGATCGAAAAGAAGCGCAGGAATTATTTGAGGAAATGAAAGAGTAATTATGTTCCTATCCAAACAAAAACTAAAACAGTTAATAGACCAACAAAAACTAAAATTAGAACCTTTCAGTAAAGAAAATCTCAGAAAATGCAGTGTAAAATTACATCTAGGAGAGCAGGGTTATAATCATAACCCAAACGAAATTCTGGATGTGACTTACAGTAAAGAAAGTGATAAAAATAGTTTCAAACTAGATAAAGATGGTCATATAATAAATCCAGGTGATTTTTTCTTGATAAAAACCAAGGAGAAAATTACCATGCCAGAAGGTTATCTCGGCTGGATGGAGACTAGAGGTTCGCTTGCAAAGCTAGGAATCCAAGCTCATTTGTGTGATGGTCACATTGATCCAGGTAGTAATATGGAAATTACTCTCCAGATTAAAAATGTTGGTAATAATCAAGTAAGAATTCATCCTGGTATGTATGCTGTTAAGCTATATATTTCTAAGCTATCTGTTAAATTATGAAAATAGCAATCTGCTCCAGTATGAAATTTATAGAAGAGATGGGAGATGCAAGAGAGAAGTTAAAACGAGATGGACATGAAGTAGTCTTGCCACACAATACTGAAAGTTATATAAGCGGTGAGTTAGATCCAGCACAAGAAGAGACCGTAAAGAATAAAATAGAAAATGATTTATTCAAGCATTATTATGAAGTTATTGATGAATCGGACGCTAAGGAAACAACAGCTTGGTAAAAAGATCGGATGAACTTTGGGTATTTGGCCAGATTTCAAATGGTGTGCTGGCAGAGATAAAAATAGCCCAGGAAATGGATAAACCAATCCGGTATTTTAAGATAAAGAAGCCACATGAAATCGTACCGGCCGATAAAAGTGAGATAAAAATGGAGGAGGATGTAGAAGAATATAAAGATGAATTATGAAAGAAATTGCTAAGATAATATTCCATAAGAACAATAAAGTATTACTTCAATTAAGAGATGATGACCCTACAATACCTTTTCCTGGTATGTGGACTTTATTTGGGGGAGGAATTGAAGTAAAAGAAACCCCAAAAGAGTGTGTATTACGAGAGGTAAAAGAAGAACTAAGTATCAAGTTAAATAGAGTAAACTTTATTACTAGGCAAAAAAGATACGAATCCAGTGAGTTAGCTAAAGATTATATTTTTAGCTCTAAATTAAAACAAAATTTTGGTAATTTAGAATTAAAAGAAGGCCAAGATATGCAATTATTTTCCAAATCAGAGTTAAAGAAGATAGATTTAGTATCTCATTATAGCCCTATAATAAAGGGTTTTCTTACTGAAATTAGTAAGTGAATTTGCTTCGAGGACAGGCTTGAGTTATAATGAATTTTAAATAAAGACATCATAATCATTAAAACTAATTTATAACCATGAGCGGCAGTGAGCAGTACGAACCAAAACCAAAGGATATAGAAGAGGTCTCAACTCCAGAAGCCTCTAAGCAAGAAGGGGGCGAAGTCATTTCAAAACAAGAAGTGGAAGAGATTAAAGAGATGATAAGCTCTGTCGAGAGAGAAGAGGATGTAAGACAAATAGCAGCAGAAGAACTGGAAGATTTATCACCCGAAGCCCAAAAGGAAGTGATAGAAGAAATTGAAGCGCTTGAAGAAGAATATTTTGATGAAGCTGACCAGATTCAAGCTGATGCAGCCGAAGATAGGCTAAAAATAATAAAAGATGTATTAGAATTTCTAGACTTGGATACTAAAGAGAAGGCAGCGGAGTTTGCAGCAGAGCTAATTCCTTTTGTGGGTGCAGTGTACGCAGTTTGTGGAAAAAGATTAAAAATAGAAAAAGACCCCCAAACTAATAGACGTAATGTTACTTTTGAAAAAATCTCCAATTTTGATCGAGTTTTATATTTAGCAGGAGAATTAATGGCTTCAGGACATGTTTTAAAGGGGGCTAAGAAAGCTATTGCAGAAAAAGGCGCCAAAAAAGCGGCAGCTAAAGCAGCAAAAGAAGGTGGAGAGGTTTTAGCAAAACGTGCTGGAGAAAAACTTTTAGTCCGTGCCAAGGAAGGGGTAGAAAGAGAATTTTCTTAATTAACCGCCGAAGAAGATTCGTCTTAAAAACCTCATAAAATTAACTAAAAAATATGAACACAGAAAAACTAGGACAAGCTCTAGCTAATGCTCCGATAAGCCAAGGAGAAAAAGAGGCTTGGTTGAAAATTATCCCCCATATGAACGAATCCCAGCTTCAAAACTTATATGACGCATTAGCAGAAGAACAAGAACAGCTTTCTCGTCTGAGAGAGGAGTATTTGGAGAAAGCTCAGGAAGTTATAGATAAAAAGAAAATTGAAGAAAAAGAAGAGGATATTGGAGTTTAAAAACCTCATTGACTTAAAGAGTGAATTAGTATGATATTAATATATTCTTCTTACTTGAATTGTTTATTATTGAAATGAAATCTGATTTAAAAGAAAAACAAAAAGTAGACCTGCCTTTACTTAAAAGGTTGTTTGATATATTGGTTTCTATTCTTTCAATTATAATTCTGTCTCCTTTGTGGCTTTTTATTATGTTTTGGTTTATTTTAGAGCAGATCTTTATTCCTTCTTCCAGGGGGTCCATTTTTTATAAAGAAACTAGAATATCTAAAGGAAAAGAATTTGATTTTTATAAATTTAGAACTTTCACTCAAGAAGCCCTAAGAAATGCACCGAATGAAAATGGGGTGATTCATACTAAACCCCTAGAACAAGATAAGTCTAATATGACTTATTTAGGTAGGTTTTTAAAACAAATTTATATGGATGAGCTGCCTCAGTTATGGAATGTTCTGAAAGGTGATATGACTCTAGTGGGGCCCAGACCTACTAATGTAGAAAACTGCAAAAATATGTTTGAAAATAATGTTTACACTAAGTTCAGGATGAAGTGTGGATTAACAGGTCCTTATCAAAATAAAAAAGGCACTTCTGCCAGCCAAAAGGAAGTTGATAAGGAATACATCAATTTTGTAGAAAATAACTCCGGTTTAAAAGTGGTGTTGAAAGATATGAGGATACTAGCCGGTAGTATAATTAAAGTTTTAAAAGCAGAAGGCTATTAACTTTCCTGCTCAAGCTCAGCCTCCTCCCAAGCTTCTTTACCCGCTTTGAAATCCAAAACGTACTCAAAGCCCATATCAGTCAAGGCACGACCGGCTTTTGTGCTAGCCTCACAGTGATAGTTGGCACAATATACTACTATAACCTCATCCTTGTTTAGTTCTTCTTCCGCTCGCTCTTCTATCTCACTTGCAGGTATATTTACTGCACCTGGGATATGCCAATCTTCATACATATCTTCTGACAGCACTTCGACTAGAGTGAAGTCATCGTCGTTCTCCTTCATTTCCATTAACTTTTCTAACGTGATAAAATTAAGACGAGCCATAAAATGTAGTTAATTTATAACACGTGTATTATAATCCTTACTTTCATTTTTATCAATAGTGTATAACTTTAATAAATAAAATATATGCAAACAATCACTAGACAAGATGGTCTACTAGTTGTAAAGTTCAAACAAGGAGAAGAATTCTTCTCGGAGTTTACAGATTTTTGCAAGAAAGAAGAACTTTCGGGTGGCTTCTTTTCAGGTATCGGTGCCGCCTTAGAGGTAGAGCTTGGACATTATGACCTGAAAGAGCTTGAATATTATTTCAATACATATGATCAAACACCGATCGAGGTGACGAACATAAAGGGCAATATCTCTTATGATTCAAATGATGATTACACCATCCACGCTCACGGAACAATAGCTGATGAAAACCAAGAAGTGAAAGGCGGGCATGTGAATAAACTAATAGTTGGCCCAACCTTGGAAGTAGCTGTATTTTTAAGCAAAGATAAAATTACAAGAGCATATGACAGCGAAACCGACCTGGAGTTGTTAACAAGCTGACAGCATCAGCTAAAAATCATATAATTAATATAGGATAACTTAGCTAATTAAAAACTTATGCGCCCTGAAAATTTAGACACCAAGATCTTTCTCGATTCCGGAGATCCGGATAAAACTAGGGAGATGAAAGACTTACTTGGATTTTTGGACGGACAAACTACTAACCCGACTTTGATTTCTCAAAACCCGGAAGCAGAAAAAAGACTGGAAGAAGGAGATAAGTTCACAGAAGAGGAAATTTATGATTTTTATCAAGATGTTGTTGAAGAGATCTCGGGTATAATCCCGGAGGGATCGGTCTCGATCGAGGTCTATGCGGATCAAGATACTCCGATGGAGAAGATGTACAATCAATCCAAAGAAATGTTTGGTTGGATCGATAATGCACACATTAAATTTCCCTCTACTGAAAAAGGACTAAACGCAGCTGAGCGAGCTATAAATGAGGGTATGAGGGTAAATATGACGCTTTGCTTCAAACAAGAGCAGGCAGCAGCAGTTCATGGAGCAACACAAGAAGCAGAGAAGGGTGATGTTTTTGTTTCTCCATTTATAGGACGGCTCGATGATGAGGGACAAAACGGCATGGACTTGATTACCAATACCCTAAGAATGTATAGCAAAGCAGATAGTCATGTAGAAGTACTTGCAGCCAGCATTCGTAATATGGAGCATTTCATGGCTTGTTTAGCTCTTGGGGTCGATATTATCACTTCTCCGTATGAAATTCTTAAAGAGTGGGGAGAAAAAGGCATGCCGATGCCGGGAGACGACTTCCATTACGGACGCCCCGATGAAGAAGACCTTGCCCCGATTCCATACAAGGATCTGGATCTAAGTCAGGATTGGCAGGAGTTTGACTTAGATCACTACAAGACAGATGAGGGAATGAAAAGCTTTAGTGAAGATTGGAATGAGTTGATTGAGTAAATTCTTGAAATTAAACTCCAATTGTGGTAAAATGATACTAAATAAAAGTAAAAAAATGAGTTTACTCGAAGATTTAAAACCTATATTTTGGGATGTAGATTTTAGTGATTTGAATACTGAAGAGCATAAGGAATATATAATAACTCGCATTGCAGAGAAAGGTAGATGGAGGGATGTAAAATGGTTGGTTGATGAGTTTACCAAAAAAATAAAAAAGATTGTATTAAACAGTAGAAATACCAGCGATAGAACAAAAAGTTTTTGGCAAGTAGTTGGATAACTTATGAATAAAAAGGTTTTACCACAAAATACTAAAACTATTTTAGGAAAATTAAAAGATGAAGACTGGTTGGATTCATTTTTGAGGAAGCTGATGATGGGCCTATGCCGAAAATGATAAAAGAAGTGGATTGGGGACAGGTGAAATCCTTTTTTATAGACAAAGTAGAAAACAAATTATAATGCAGTATAAATGAAACTAGGATTGAAATATTACCCACAATACAAAAAATATTCCTGCGGCCCTGTTGCTTTGAAGATGGTATTTGAGCATTTGGGTATAGAATATTCCAGAGAAAGAATGATTGAGTTGTGTGAAGCTGTTCCAAAAGAAGGCACTGAACATAAAGCAATAATAAAAGAAGTTGAAAATGAAGGGTTGGAGTACATTCAACAAGAAAATGCTGAAGTTAATGATTTGATTAAGTTTTTAGAAAATGGTTACCCCCCCATAGTTAACTATTATAATCCTATTAGTGATTGTGGTCATTATGCTGTGGTACAAGGCTACTCCTCAAAGGAGGAAGTTCTATATTTAGCAGATCCTAGAAATGGAGAAGATTATACTTTATCTTTTTCTAAATTTGAGGAATTATGGCATGATGGAGATAATACTAGCCGAGGATGGTGTTTAATTGTGGGAAGAGAGAAGATAGTTATTAATTAGTAAAATGAGGGGTTTAGAATAATTCATAGTCTGGGTTACTGCTTCGATAGAGTGGTAACTATAGATAAAAATGAAACATATCCAACTGTGGAGGTTCAATCAGTAAATAAAAACATTGAAAATCGGTAATCTAATAGAAAATTTACTCGAAATGCAAAGAAGCTATGCCGGCATTTCAAGAGCAACGATAACAAAAGAGAGGTTGGATAGTTTTGCGGAGTGTGAAAAAGACAAAGAGATAGACTATGATAATGGTGCTATCAGAGAACCACTATTAGAGCATGTAGGACATCTGCCAATGATAGCCTCTTATCTATATCCTAAGATTAACTCAACTGAAGAGATTGATCTAGGTAATGTACTAAAAATGTTGTCTGTGCATGATATAGGTGAAATAAAGGTAGGTGATGTGGTTCCTCATGATAAAACAGTTGAACATAAACAAAAAGAAGAGAGGGCAGCTAAGAATCTTTTGGGGAAGAGCTTTTTTCAGCTTGGGAGGAGTATTCAGCTAATTCTACCATAGATTCAAAGTTTGCTAATGCCACCAACAAGCTTGCGCCTATGTTACACGGATTAGATGCTCCTGGGCATACTATAGCCAGGATAAGACATTTTGATTTTGAAGTTGAAAAAACAGAGAAAGAACTAAAAGAATATTTTGATTGGGACTCGGTTTTGAAAGATGTTTTTAAGAAGATTATTGGTAGGTATAAGGAAATAAAAAAGGTGGATAAAACTTCAAAATAACTTTTGTACTTAGTTTATTTAATTTATGTTTAGAAAAATATTAGGCGGCTCAGTATTATTTCTAGGATTATTCTTTATTATTTTTAATGTATCGAATGCTTCCTCTTGTCCTGTGAATACTCAGTCAGCTTATAGCTCTCCGAAAACATCTGCAGTTTATTATATAACCAAGAATTGCACTAAACGTCCATTTAAAAAACCTGATGTCTTCTTTAGTTATTTTACTTCCTGGGATGCAGTAAAAAACACTACTACTCAAACTTTAAATTCAATCCCCACAGATCAGTTAGGATTTATGCCTTGGGGTCCGTTAAAATTCTTTAAATCTGGTTCGCTAATCAAAACAGTAAATGACTCCAAAGTGTATGTGTTGTTGGGCCAGAAAAAGTGCTGGTTTAAGAACGAAAAAGTATTCAATGAATTAGGTTATAGTTTTGATTGGGTTAGGGATGTTGATCCTAGAAAATTATCTGATTATAAAACTTGTGCTAATCCGATTTCGTATACCGATCATCATCCACCTGGCACACTAATCACATATCGGGATTCTTCGGATGTGTATGTACTTAAGAAGCGTGACGGTAAGATAAAGAAAGACTTGATAAAAAATGAAACAGAATTTAATAGCTATAATTATAGGTGGGATCGTATTATTATAGTAAATATGAATGAAACATACCCCACCATCGGAAAAAAACCGAATGAACAGGATAAGAACATAGACACTTCTACTGACTATAGAGAAACTAGAAAAAGGTTTTGTAAAGACGGAACTTCCGTTAATTCATGCTCAGATGAAAAGCCAAAATACTGTAATAAAAACGGTACTTTAGTTAAAAAGCCCGGAAAATGCGGTTGTCCTTTAGGTGGAGAACCTGAGTCAGGGGAATGTGTGTGGAAAAATAATTGTTCTGACGGGACACCTGAGGGTAGTTGTTCTTCTAAAAAGCCGTTATTTTGTATGGATGGACATCTGGTGTCAGCTGCGAGAGAATGTGGGTGTCCTTCGGGTACTCAAAGAGTTGGGCGTAGTTGTTTGAAAAAAGATATTCAAATATCTAAACCTTCCTCTTGTAATACAAAATGTGGCGACGGTATATGTCAAGAAAGTGAAAAATTTGGTAGAAAAGGTCGTTTAAAATACAGATGCCCCAGGGATTGTGTGTCAAAATCAAAGTATTCCTTTTATACTGATGATGGAAGTGCCATGATTATAAGTCCGAAAGATAAAGTACAAGAATCAACAGCTAAAGCAGCTTTAGACAATTTCAATAAAATGCTAAAAGTTCTTCCTAAAATTGTAGGTCACAAATCTTGCTCTGAAACTCAATTTATATGGGAGCGTGTAGGTGTTGATCCGTCATCAACGTGGGGTGCCACTAAGTTGAGCTCAGGATGGCAACTTTTTTCAAGCACCTCTACATTAGGTATTAAAAGCTTTGCTGATGGGGTAAGCAATGCTATGCTACACGAGTACGCTCATGCTCACCAAAAAAGTTTACAAGACAAATACATATTAGACTCCTGGTTTGCGGAGGGAATGGCTATGTATGTAGAAGAAACCTTTGTTCATAAATTTAAACCTAAACCATGGAATTATAAATTTGAAGAAGCTCCTAGTATAAAACTCATTTGTGAAGAGAATGGTTTTCGTAAATGGAAATGGAGGCAAGGAAGCTTTGGTAAGTTAAAAAAATATAAAGATATAAACAGTAAATCATTTTATGATATACCAAAAAATTCATATGAAAATGCTTATTGTTTATTGAAGAGGATAGAAAAGAAATATGGAAGAGAAGGAATTAGAAACATTCATAGAGAGATAATTAGAGCTAGCTTAGAAAATAGGTGGGATGAAGATAAATATAATAAGGTCCTTAATGATTCAGATTTTATAGAAAAATTTGTGATTCCCGCCACAGGAGAAGGTGTTAAGAAAATTCTAAGAAAGTTTGGTTTTAATCCTAATTAAATTTTATGCTTTCATTAGATTTCTCAACGATAAAACAAATCTCAAACGATCACGGCTTAACCTCAAAAGAAATTAAAGACCAGTCCGATAAGCTAAGTCAGTATTTAGAAAACATAGATGATAGAGACCAAGGGTTTTACGATATCGCAGACAATACCGAACTAGCTGAGGAACTACAAAACTTCGCTCAGGCAGCTAAGGGACAATTTGATGACGTGGTAGTGCTGGGAATCGGCGGCTCAGCTTTGGGGTCGATCTGTATCAAACAAAGTCTTACTCATCTTTATGGAGAAAATGGTAATCAACCCGATTTGCATGTAGTGGATAATATTGATCCGACTATGATTCGAGAACTTGACGATGTTATAAATATAGAAAACACTTTATTTATTACGGTCACCAAATCAGGAAGTACCCCGGAGACTTTGAGCTTGTATTACTACTTTCGCAATCGACTTGAAGAAAATGATCTGCATGTGCGAGAGCATATGGTTTTTGTTACTGATCCAACAGAGGGTATGCTCAGAGATGTAGCAAATGAAGAAGGTATTACTGCTTTTGATATTCCACCTAATGTAGGCGGTAGGTTTTCAGTTCTAACTCCAGTTGGATTATTGCCTGCTGCCATGATTGGCGTGGATATAAGTAAGCTTTTAGAAGGGGCAAGAGACATAAGAGATAAAGTTTTATCTAGTGATTTTGAGGAAAATCTATCTTTTCAGTTGGCTACTGCACAGTATAAGCTGAACCAAAAAGGAAAATCGATAAATGTAATGATGCCTTATGCTCAGAAGCTGATCCGTCTGGCTGATTGGTATCGACAATTATTAGCTGAGAGTATCGGCAAAGCTGAAACAGAAAGCGGAGAAGAGGTGCACGTGGGGATTACACCAGTAAATGCACTTGGAGCTACTGATCAGCATTCCCAAGCTCAACTTTACAATGAAGGTCCGAATGATAAATTGCTTATGTTTATAGAAGTAGAAAACCTCGGAGAAGAGATGAATATCCCTGTATTACATCAAGAAAAAGAAACTACGGAATTTTTAGAGGGCGCCAGCTTTAACGAGCTAATAAAAACAGAAAAAGAAGCTACTCAGCAAGCTCTGGTTGAGCGCGATCGCCCTACTATGACTATAACTATTGATAAGATTGATGAATATCATCTGGGCCAGATGTTTATGTTGTTTGAGGGTGCCACAGCTTTTTTGGGTGAGTTTTTTGATATTAATGCCTTCAATCAGCCAGGGGTAGAGCTAGCGAAGGATTTGACGAAAGAGAAACTATGAAAATAATAGACATCTCTACAACCCTCCACGAAAATATGCCGATCTATCCCGGCAATGCAGAATTTGAAGTAGAGCAAGATGAGTCCAGTACTTCCTATATCTCTACACTAAAATTCGGCTCACATACGGGCACACATATGGATGCTCCGGCGCATGCCTTTGAAGACGGAGAGGGGGTCGATGAGATCGAGCTGGAGCGGTGTATGGGTGAGTGTAGAGTTTTAGATATGACTCACATTGAGCCGAGCTCAGGCATAGAGGTGGGTGATATCAAAGATGAACAAATAGAAACAGGTGATAGAATATTATTCAAGACTCAAAATTCCAGCCGGGGTTACGATGAGTTTTATAAAGATTTTGTTTATCTGGAAAGCGGTGCGGCAAAGTTTTTGGCGGAGAAAAGCCCGGCATTGGTTGGTATTGATTATCTGTCAGTAAAAAAGAAGGGGCGAGATGATAATACTGCACATACGGCTTTTCTATCTCTCGGTATACCCATCATTGAAGGTTTGGACTTATCGAAAGTGCAGCCGGGAGAATATGAACTTGTAGCTTTGCCTTTGAAGTTAAAAGGTTTGGATGCATCTCCGGTTCGTGCTATTTTAAAGGCATAATTAAACTATCATATGGATCTTCTCGAGGAGCTTGAAGACAAGATAAAGCCGACAAGACTGGAGCGAGTCGCTTTGACTATTTTAAAGATCACCGTCGGTATTACTTTTATCTGGATCGGGGTGATGATTACTATCGAGCCGGGGGTATGGAAAGGTTTCTTTCCTGAGTTTTTATTGCAGCTGGAATACTCACAAGAGTTGATGTTCGTTTTTGGTGTGTTTGATTTTTTGTTGGGTCTTTTTTTAGTTATCGATAGATTTACTCCCGTAGTTTCACTATTAGCATCCTTGCACCTTTTGGGTATATTGATATTCTACGGTATAGATTCAATTACGATTCGTGATGTGGGGCTTCTGGGGGCTACTATTTGTATATTTTTATTTAGTATTTCATATAGATTTAAGCAAAATAACTAATGCGCTCTAAACAAACGGTTCAAAAATTACTTGAAGATACGGATATTGAGCTAAACGGGGATAATCCATGGGACCCACAAATAGAGGACGAGCGATTCTATAAGCGTGTATTGCGTGAGGGCTCATTAGGACTCGGTGAGTCCTATATGGACGGTTGGTGGAATGTTGATCAACTGGATGTTTTCGTCACCAAAATTTTAAATATAGATCTAGAGCGAAAGGTGAAATCCTGGAAAATCTTACCCTACGTTCTAGCGGCTAGAGTGTTTAACTATGGTAAAAAGTCGAAAGCTAAAGAGGTCGGAGAAGTACACTATGATAAAGGCAACGATCTATATGAGGCTATGTTGGATGAGCGGATGGTATACACTGCAGGCTATTGGCGTGATGCGGATAATCTAAAGCAGGCTCAGGAGGATAAGCTGGAGCTGGTCTGTGAAAAAGTCGGCCTCGAAGAGGGGAATAGAATACTGGATATCGGTTGTGGTTGGGGTAGCTTTGCCAAGTATGCAGCTGAAGAATACGGAGTAGAGGTGGTAGGGATTACAGTATCAGAAGAGCAGGAAAAGCTGGCTCGAGAGCGCTGTGAGGGTTTGCCTGTAGATATTAGACTGCAAGATTACAGAGATCTCAATGAAAAGTTTGACCACATCATATCCTTGGGTATGTTTGAGCATGTAGGCTACAAAAACTACCGGACCTATATGGAAAAAGTAGCAGAGTGTCTGAAGGGCGACGGCTTATTTTTGTTGGATGTGATTGGTAATGATCGTACGGTTCATAGAAATGATCCTTGGATTGACAAGTACATTTTTCCTAACTCGATGCTGCCGTCGGTCAAACAGGTCGGAGCAGCTATAGATGATCTGCTAATTATGGAGGATTGGCATAACTTCGGTGTTGACTATGATAAGACCTTGATGGCTTGGTATGACAACTTCACTGACCACTGGAGTGAGCTGGAAGATAATTACTCGGATAGATTTTATCGGATGTGGGAGTTTTACCTGCTTAGCTGTGCTGGTACTTTTCGATCTCGAAAAAACCAACAGTGGCAGATAGTCTTATCAAAAGGTGGAGTAGAGGGTGGCTATAGGAGAATTTCTTAAAAGACGCTTAAAATAAAGAGAGTATCTCTTAATCAGTATTTGTTTTGATTAATTACACCCCCACTGAGAAGTGGGGCAAATCTTTTTAAAATAGATATTTTTTTAAGTTGTAATATCTGTTGAGACCATTGAAAAAATACAAAATAGATGCAGGACCCATTACCGAACCCCGGCTTTGAGCTTGTCTCATTGAAGGGGTTTGGTAATGGGTTCGAATCTCGCTAAAGTTTTTCAACGGACCTATCTGCTTCCTCTTTTTAATTAAGGAGTAGTATGTTATAATTTTTAATAGTATAAATATATTTCATGCCTACTCATCACCTGCAAAAAGAAGGAGAAAAACAAAAAGAGGATGAGGTTTGTCTTTTTGCAAAGACTGATTTTAGAGAGCAAAAAAAGCGTTTTGGTATCAAGCTAGATGATAGAAGAAGACACATGTATGTCATTGGAAAGACCGGTATGGGTAAAACCACCATGTTGGAAAATATGGTGTTGCAGGACATACATCACGGTCATGGCGTGGGACTAGTTGATCCACACGGAGATTTTGCTGAAAAAATAATAGATTATATACCCACTAATAGGATTAATGATGTAGTATATATGAACCCTGCAGATAGAGATTATCCAGTTGGGTTTAATGTGTTAGAAGTACAGAATGATCAACAAAAAGACCTTATAGCTTCTAGTCTTATGGGTATTTTTCAAAAGGTATGGCCTGATGTTTGGAGCTCAAGGATGGAATATATTTTGAAAAATACTTTACTAGCACTGCTTCATTACCCCCAAAAAACCTCACTTCTGGGTATAAACAGAATGTTGGGTGACAAAAGTTATAGAGATAAAATAGTAAGCAAAATAAAAGATCCGGTTGTTAGATCTTTTTGGGAAGATGAGTTTGCTGGCTATTCTGAGCGATATAGAACAAAAGCTGTAGCTGCAATTCAAAACAAGATTGGTCAATTTTTATCTTCTAATTTAATAAGAAATATTGTCGGACAGGTAAACTCTACTATAAATCCTAGAGAAATGATGGATTCGGGCAAGATAATGATTATGAACCTATCAAAAGGTAGAATAGGAGAAGACAATATGAGATTGCTAGGTGGAATGTTTATCACAAAACTTCAGTTAGCAGCTATGAGCAGGGTAGATACTCCTGAACATTTACGTAAGGATTTCATGCTATATGTAGACGAATTTCAGAACTTTGCTACTCCTAGCTTTGCAAGTATGTTATCTGAGGCTAGAAAGTATCGTCTTAGCCTGATAATGGCTCATCAGTATATAGCTCAATTAAGTGAAGAGGTTCGTGATGCAGTTTTCGGAAACGTGGGTTCTATAATCTCATTTAGGGTAGGTGCAGCTGATGCGGAGTTTTTGGAGCAGGAATTTATGCCTACTTTCACTCAGAATGATTTAGTAAACTTGTCAAAATTTCATATTTTCTTAAAACTAATGATTGATGGTGTAGCATCTCAACCCTTTAGTGCGAAGACCTTGCCACCGATAGGGTCACCTACAGGAGTAAGAGATAAGGTCATTAGAGTTTCTCGTGAAAGATATGCTCAAGACCGAAAGAAAGTAGTTAAAAAGATTGCTAAATGGAGCGATAAAGATGTAGATTTAGATGAGCTGGAAGATGATTCAGATGAGGAAGATGAAAAAAATAAAGATAGCTCTGATAAAAATCAGGACGACAATAACCAGGCAGATGAAAGCAAAGATGATTCACAGGACCAATCTAACAATGGAGACAAAAAACAAGGTAATCAAAATAAAAAAGCCGACGACCAAGAGCCTGAAGAAAAACTTTCACTTAGTGATTTAAAAGATAAAAAAAATAACTCATGAGTTTTCTTGAATCCATAAAAGAAGAAAGCAAAAAACAAACCAACTGGCTAAATAATGCTTCGCTGTTTTTATTTATCTTAGGTACTATTTTAGTGCCGTTGTTCTTTCTTCCGTCCGTCCAAGATTTTATTAACACCCCAAAACTTTATTTGATATACGGGGTAGGTTTGTTAGTATTATTTTTGTTTTTACTAGAGATTGTCATCTCAAAAGAATTGGTGATCAGACAGACTTTTATTGGGGTTCCTATGATTATATTCCTTGCTTTAGTGGGTGTTTCTACTATATTTTCTCTAATACCTTCTGTCAGCTTGTTAGGTAAAACAAGTGTATTTGTCTTAAATCTAGCCACATTCTTAGGAGTTGCATTGTGGTTTTGGCTGTTGATACAGCTTATTACCACGACTCAGAAATGGCAATATTTAATTGATGGATTGCTGGTTTCGGCTTGTCTTTCGGGTTTATTGTTTTTGTTTAAAGATATTTCTCTTATAGATTATTTCTTACCTGCAGAGATAATCAATACAGTTAGCAATTCAAATAGTTTGTTTGGTGTCTTTATGGCTGTAATGACTACCATAGGTTTAGGCTTGCTGCAAATCAAACAAAGACAATGGCCTTTTCAGATTCTTCCTTTATTGACTTCTGTAATTGGTGTTTTGGTGTTGTTAATCTTAGGTTTTCAAACTCCATTGATAATTTTAGCTGTTGGTCTGGCTTTAATAATGATGTTGGGTATATTAATGCTGGATTCGAGCCATGTTTCAGTAGTTTCTATTGTTTTTGGTCTTTTTGTGGCTACTATTTTGATGTTATTTATCGGAGTTCCTAACTTCTTTACTACCGAGCTTCCAAGTGAGGTTTCTATAAATGCAAGTACCTCTTGGGAGATTACAACCGATAGTTTATTGGATAATGTTAAGTCATTCTTGCTTGGTTCGGGTCCCGGTACATTTATTCAGGATTTTTCCATGCACAGACCTGAAAGTATGAATATGAACTCAATCGCTTGGTCTACTAGGTTTGAACGACCTTACAGCACTCCTTTTGCTCTTGCTTCTGAGTTGGGCATACTAGGCTTTGTGGCTTGGTTGGGTATGATTTTCGTTGCTGGTGGCGGAATTTTTAGTGGTTGGTTAAATACGCGGCCGTCAGTTTGGCAAAAAGTGAAAGAAAAAGTAAAACAAAAAGAACAAGCCCTAAAGTCAATCAGACTAGAGGTATTCGTGGTCATTATCGGTTTTGTCTGTGCTACTATTGGTATGTTCTTGAGTTTTTATGAAGTTACAATGTGGTGGTTATGGTTCATGTTGCTTGGTATTTCTATCGTAGGTTTATCTTCTTTGGTCCCTTCTTTTGTAAAAGAGAGAAGGTTTTCATTGGAGGTATCTCCTAAATATTCATTGTTGCTTTCATTTGGAATGATATTACTGGTGATATTTATGGTGTTGACAGTAGGTTTTGGAACTCAAGTGTTATTGGCTGATATGTCTTTTTATAAAGCGACACAGGCAAAGAGTCTAGAAAAGAAAGGGCAATATATTGAGGAGGCTTTAAGCTACAGGGATTCTTATGTCCCATATAAAGTGGCACAAGCAAGATATTATTTGAAAAAAGCACAGAGAGCAGCGAGAGGAGAAAACTCTGATAGGAGACAAGTGGCTCAGTATATGGCAAAAGCAGTGAATATAACTAAGCAAGCTACTGATTTAAGGCCAAAAAGTGTTGAAACCTGGGAAACCTTAGCAAATATGTATTTGAATGCACAACAAATTGTTCCCGGGGCTAACAAGTGGGCTAAAAAGGCTTTGAAACAGGCAATAAAGCTAGAACCGACGAACCCTGATCTGCATAGAAAACTAGCAGGAGTTCATATTTTTGCAGGAAACA
Organism: Candidatus Magasanikiibacteriota bacterium; assembly: GCA_042218065.1. Classification (GTDB taxonomy): domain Bacteria; phylum Patescibacteriota; class Patescibacteriia; order Magasanikbacterales; family UBA922; genus JBDGRJ01. The sequence goes on from JBDGRL010000017.1 coordinate 23,651, forward strand.
ATAAAAAAGCAAAAGAGTCTTATAGAAAGGCGATCAAGCTTAAGCCTGATTATGTAATTGCATATATACAATACTCTAGATTGTTAGCAAGCCAGGGTGAGTTTGACCAAGCAATTTCCCTATATCAACCTATATTTAATCTGATAAAAGACTCGCCTCGAGCATTGTTTAATCTCGGGAGACTATTCTATAACCGTAATGAGGAAGGTGACTTAGAAAGAGCTGAAAGAGTCTTGAAGCGAGCAGTGAGTGTTTCTGAAAACTATGCAAATGCGATTTATGCATTAGGTCTTGTTAAACAAAGACAAGGAGATACAGGGGCGGCAAAGAGGTACTTTGATCGAGTAAGGGAGATTACTCCAGACAACTCAGACTTACAACAAAAGAAACAAAAAGTTGAAAACCCCAAAGCTGCTACAAAGTCTAATCCAACACAATGATTTTCTCGACTGACTATCAAAGGCCATTTTGGAAAGGGTTATTTCATGCGGTTATCGTAGTATTTTATTGTTTATTTGTATCAATGCTGTTTTTATCCTTGGTGGATATGGTTAGAGAAAATGTCTTTGCTTTGGCTCGCTTAGCATTTTGGTTATTTTTTGGACTTGTTTCAGTTGCTATAGTTGGGTATTTTATTTTCTTTGAGCCAATGAAAAAAATCCTGAATAATAATTTTAAAGCAGGAGCCGTGATGGTTGCATCTACTTTAGGGTGGTTATTTACTTTTTTGATAGTCTTTATTCTGGGTTTTGCGCTGAATATGTAACTTGAGTAGCAATATTAGAAAAATGAAAGAAGATCTAAAAGAAAGAGCAAAAGAACTTAAGGATAACAATCCCACTTGGATGATTTTTATTGCTATTTTTATATTATTTTTAATTCCTTTTGTAGGTAGCTTTTGGACTACAGTGGAAGCGGGTCATGTGGGGGTTAAATCTTTTTTTGGTAATGTTTATGATGAGGAGTTATCATCCGGTTTTCATTTTAAGAACCCCCTAATTCAGGTTATTCCAATGAGTATTCGAACCCAAGAATACACGATGAGTGCTACTAGAGGAGAGGGGGCTAAATATTCTGAGGATAGTATTACTGCTTTAACAAAAGAAGGGCTAGAGGTTGATCTGGATATCACAGTTCTTTTTCATTTGCAAGAAGGCCAGGCTTCGGAGGTATATTCTGAGCTGGGTGCGGATTATGTAGAGAAAGTGATTCGTCCGACTATTCGTAGTGTAATTAGGGAAAATATTGCTAATTATCAGGCAAAGACCTTATATTCCAAAAAAAGAGAAGAAGCAAAGCGTGTAATATATGAAAAGCTTGATAATGCCCTTGAACCCAGAGGTATTACTGTAGAGGATGTACTACTTCGCAATGTTAAACTTCCAAAGGATTTATCTAGAAGTATTGAAAAGAAACTGCAAGCTGAGCAAGATGCTGAGAGGTATAACTATCTTTTAGAAAAAGAGAAAAAGGAGGCTAAAAGAAAGCGAATTGAAGCAAAAGGTCAGCGAGATGCTCAGCAGATAATAAATCAAGGATTGACTAACAGGTATCTAAAATATCAATATATTAAGAACCTCAAAGAGAGAGAAGGTACTATTTATGTGCCGACTAATCCTAGTAATGGGGTTCCTCTTTTCCGTGGGTTGTAATTTTCATTCTGCTACTTATATTTTTTAGTGATTTCTTAGTAATTTGAACGTAATTTCCACACGGCCATATTTTCTTGGTTGAGTGTTCGGTAAAATTTAATCATTCGTCATTTTTGTTTCAAAACTCGCTTCGCTCAAACATTGAAACAAATAAACCATTGCTCATGATTAAATTTTTTAACCCTCACACTCAAATATCAAATATGGCCGTGTAGAAATTATAATTCACTCCAATAATATATAAGGACTACAAAAATGAGGAAGATATCAAAAGACAATAAAATTTTAGTTGCTATGTCAGGAGGAGTAGATTCATCTGTAACTGCGGCACTGCTAAAGGATCAAGGCTATGATGTAACCGGAGCTTATATGGTAAACTTTGATTCTACTGATAATGATATTTATGATGAGGATGACCTGGATCTTGAGTGTTGGCGTGGTGATTATCGAGATGCTGTGCGTGTAGCTGCTCATCTGGATATTGAACTGCTTAGATTTGATTTTAAAGAAGAATACCGAGATTTTGTCTTAGATTATATGTTCGAGGAGTATAAAGCTGGCAGGACCCCAAACCCGGATGTGCTATGTAACAAGTCAGTAAAGTTTGGGGCGTGGCTAAAAGAAGCAAGAGATCGCGGCTTTGACAAACTGGCTACAGGCCATTATGCTCGAATAGAGAAGAGAGATGATGACTATCATTTGATGCAAGCTGAGGACAAAGATAAAGACCAGACCTATTTTTTACATCAATTGAGCCAAGATCAGATTAAAGATGCTGTCTTTCCTTTGGGAGAGTATAAAAAAGAAAAAGTAAGAGAGCTGGCTGAAGAGTATGAACTACCCACTGCAGACAGGGAAGAGAGTATGGGCATCTGCTTTGTCGGCGAGGTCCCTATGGACGAGTTTTTAAAAAACAAGATCGAAGAAGATCCAGGCCCGATCGTTCAAGATGAGACAGGAGAACAGATCGGAGAACATGATGGTCTAATGTTTTTTACGATCGGACAAAGACGTGGTATCGATCAGGAGGGGGGAGATAAACCACGTTATGTAATCGAGAAGGATTTTGAGAATAATAAACTGATAGTAGGCTACGAAGATAACCCCAAACTATATACAAAACAAGCTCGACTAGAAAAGCTAAACTGGATCAGTGGACAAAAACCTGTTTCTCCCTTAACATGTAAGGCGAGAATTAGGCATCGGCAGGAGTTGCAGAATTGTGAAGTTAAAGAAGAAGAAGATGGTGAAATTATTGTAGAGTTTGAAGAAAAGCAGAGAGCAGTCACTCCAGGGCAGTTTTGTGTGTTTTATAAGGGCCAAGAATGTCTTGGAGGTGGGGTAGTTTCAGAGAGAAAGTGAGTATTTTGACAATTTATACGCATAATAATACAATAATACCGTAATAAGTAACATAACAAAACATGAAAAAAGAACGTCACTCTATTACAATTTCTCCTGAAGTTTGGGAGATTTTGGAGAATCTTAAGCAGACCAAAAATAAAAGTATTAGTGAGCTAATTGAAAACGCTGTTAAGAAGCAGATCAAAGATGAGGGTTATAATACTACTTATTTTAAGATGATGGCGGATGCTGAATATGTAAGTGATGAGGAGAATGAGGAGATTACTAAATCATTGGACAAGTTGGAAGAAGAGGATCTAGAAATTGTGGATGAATATGAGCTTTAAAGTTAAACTGCAAAAGAAAGCTAAAAAACAAATGGAGAGTTTGGAACCGCAAAAACAAGAAAGGGTAAATGATAAATTGCGTGATTTGATGGATTTCTATGACGGAAAAGAAGTTGCTCAGCCGGATATAAAAACCTTAAAAGGAAAATATAAAGGATTGTTGAGATTGCGGGTAGGAGATTACAGGGTCGTTTTTAAAATGAGTCATAAAAAAGAAGTCATTATAATTTTAGAAGTTAAGAAAAGAAAAGATGCCTACTGAAGCTAATAAAGTTTTTGAAATCTCAGAAGAAAATTTTAATTATGATTTGGACGACTTGCTGGAAAAAATCACCGAAGAAAACCAACATGATCTAATTTTTCCGGAAGATGGGCCAAAAGGTGATGAGGTTTGGTAAGTTTATAATTAATTCATATTAACTTATCTATGAACACAGAGTTAACTCAAAAAGAAGCACGAAAACTAGAAGAAAAAATTAATAACTTAAAAAAACAAGCTCAGGCTGAACTCGATTGTGAGATTGATGAAGAAAACTGGAACAAGGTCAAAAAAACAGTGAAAAAAATCAGAAAAGAGCTGTTTCAGGCAGAGTATAGTAATGATTCTAATAATGAAGAAAAGCAGGACAGTTCTGCGGAAAAAGAACAGTATGAGTCCTTGATTGATACCAGCTTCAGCACCAAAGTAATAAAAAGTTTAAGCTGGCGAGTGCATGGATCTCTTACTACATTGTTAATTTCTTATTTGTTTACCGGAGCAGTGAAGTTGGCGGGCGGGATCGCTTTGACGCTTGTAGTGATTAAGTTGTTTTTGTATGTATATCACGAGAAGTTGTGGGAGTTTGTTAGAAGAAATGATTGGTGGTAGGAATTTACTAAATGAAGAAAAAATATGTCTATTGAAGCTAATAAAATTTTTGGTAATCCAAAACAAACAAAATTACAGAAATTAATTAGATCAGTGGACAAAAATCTGGTTTTCTTTTAATATGCAAGGTACGATTGCGTCATAGACAGGTTTTACAAAGGTCTGAAGTAAGAGAAGAAAACAATAGCGTTGTAGTAGAATTTAGAGAGACAGAGATCCACACTTCTGGACAGTTTGCTGTGTTTTATAAAGACGGAGAGTGTCTTGGGGGTGGGGTTATTTCCGTAAATTAATTATATGAGAGGTAAAAAAATAAAAGAAGGTATATTAGTTTACATTTTCATGCTTCTTTTTGTCATTGCTGGTATATATTTCTTAGGTTTTTTTGAGAATAATTTTCCTGTTTTATTTAATACCGGTGTGGAGTGGTTTAATATAATAGGTAGTATTTTTACGAGTATAATTTCAGGATTTTATATTAGTTTTTTTATAATTTTTGTATATCATTGGGGTGGGCAGGAGGCAGAAAAATTAATTAAAAGCAATAATAATTTTAGTCTCTTATCTTTGGCTGTTACTTTTCTGTCTTATTCTATACCCTTTATATTTATAATTATTCTCTTTGAAATATTAAGAGGAATTGATAATTTATTTTGGGTACATGAGAGTGGTTTATCTTTTATGCTTTTTATACTAGCATTAGCTTTGGGTGTATTTTTAGCAGCAGCAGATAGAGAAAGAAGTATAATTAGAAAATTAAATACAAATAAAGATTAACTTATAAATAAATTATGACAACAAAGCAACTAACCAAAAAATACCTAAAGTTCTTCAAAGAACATGACCACGCTATTATCGATAGCCACTCCATAGTCTCACCTGACGACAGTGCTTTATTCACCACAGCCGGCATGCAGCCGTTGGTACCGTATCTGATGGGTAAAGATCACCCTAAAGGTGATCGTCTTGCTGATGTTCAGAAATGTTTACGGACTGGAGATCTAGATGAGATCGGTGATGACACTCACCATACTTTCTTTCAGATGCTGGGAAACTGGTCACTGGGAGATTACTTTAAGCGAGAAGCAATTCAGATGAGCTATGAATTTTTAACTTCTGATGAGTGGCTTGGCCTGGACCAAGAAAAGTTAGCTATCAGTGTCTATGCAGGAGACGGAAACATACCAAAAGATACTGAGGCAGCTGAAATCTGGAAAGAACAGGGTATTTCCGGGGAGCGGATTGCTTTTGTAGGAGAAGACAATTTCTGGAGTGCTGGAGAGACCGGTCCTTGCGGCCCATCGACCGAGATGTTCTACTGGAGTGGAGAAGATGAAGCTCCAGAAGAATTTGATCCGAAAAATGAAACCTGGGTTGAAATATGGAACGATGTCTTTATGGCTTACAATCGCAAAGAAGACGGATCTATTGAAGAGCTGAATCAAAAAAATGTAGATACAGGAATGGGGCTGGAGCGAGTGGTTGCAAAACTAAATGATAAACAAAGTGCATACGAGACTGATATGTTTATGCCCATCATTAGCAAACTTGAAGAGCTGTCCGGAAAAGAATATAAACAATCCCAAGAAGTTACTGAATCAATGCGAATTGTTGCTGATCATATCAGAGCATCTGTATTTGTACTAGCGGATGAAGAAAAAATTACACCTTCAAATAAAGAGCATGGATATGTACTGCGTCGTCTGCTAAGACGCAGTATGAACCACGGCAAGCAGCTCGGTATCGAGAAAAGTTTTTTAAATGACTTAGCTGAGATAGTTATAGATATTTATGGTGATATCTATAATGAACTCAAAGAAAAAAAGCAGAGAGTATTCAACGAGATAGAAAAAGAAGAAGAAAAATTCAGTAAAGCACTGGACAGAGGATACAAAAAGTTTGAAGAAGTAGTATCTGATAAGGAACAAGGTGAAGAAATTACAGGCCAAGAGGCTTTTGATCTGTATCAGTCTTTTGGTTTCCCTTTATCTATGACAAAGGAAATGGCTGAAAAGGAAGGATACAAAGTAGACGAGCAAGGTTTTGAAGCTGCAAAACAAGAACACAAAGAAAAATCACGTCAAGGCTCAGACAAGAAATTCAAAGGCGGCCTAGCTGATCAGTCAGAGATGAGTGTAAAATATCATACTGCTACACACCTACTTCATGCAGCACTAAGAGAAGTTCTGGGCGATCATGCTAAACAGGAAGGAAGCCATATTAATTCTGATCGTCTTCGCTTTGATTTTGCTCACGATAGCGCCATGACTGAAGAGGAGATAAACAAAGTAGAAGATCTAGTGAATGCAGCAATAGAAAACGATTACGAAGTGAATATAGAGCAGATGCCGGCTGAAGAAGGCAGAGAAAAAGGTGCAATCGGTTTATTTCCTGAAAAGTACAAAGACAATGCAACTGTTTACTCAATCGGAGATACTGATGCAGAATGGAAAGCTGACCCGGATGCAGAATGTTTCAGCAGAGAGTTCTGCGGCGGTCCTCATGTTGATAGCACCGGAGAGTTAGATGGTGAGTTTAAGATCATAAAGGAAAAGTCTAATGGAGCCGGCATCAGACGAGTAAAAGCTGTTTTAGAATAATTTAATTTGGGAGTGCAGACATACTTCCAGCGGCTCGACATTAAGCTTGAACCACCGGAGGATGTGGCAGTATATTGAACCCCTAAAA
>JBDGRL010000018.1:0-12760 GCA_042218065.1 Candidatus Magasanikiibacteriota bacterium
CAATAAAATGGCAAGCTGGGACAAGTTTTTGAGTTTTATAGTAGCGGTGACTTTCCTATGGGTTGGTTTGAATGTGGTCCAAAGTATGAATCTTGAGGGTCTCCAGAAAAAAGCTACTAAGAAAGGACAGTCAGCTATTCGTTCTATTCCTTCTTATGCTAAGAGTGGAGCTAAAAAAGCAGGAGGGTATGCCAAGAGCGGAGCTAAGAAAGGGGCTGAAATAGCTGGAGAATCTCAGATTGGCAGGAGAGTAAAAGCGAAGACAAAAGGTAAGCTTCAAGATTTACAAAAAGGAAGAGCAGAATTTGCCCAGGGATTAAAAGAAGGGGATGGAAAAGCTTCTACCGTTTTAGGTCATGCATTTCAAACAGGAAAACAAAAAGAAGCCGAGTTAAAAAAATATGAAAGAGAGAAGGCAGAAAGACCAGAGGAGTTACACGAAGCTTATGCTAAGGGAGGTGCTGAAGCAGGTTTAGGTGGTGCAGAGGCTAAAGAAAGAGAGCAGATAAGAAGACATCAAAGAGAAAGGGCTGGTGAGCTGGGAGAAGAGAGTCAAGATATCATTGATAATGCAGAAGCTAAATTAGAAACAGGAAACCCACAAGACATTGCTGATGCTGTAGTTGCCGGATTCCAACAAGACAGTGATGTAGGTAGAGCTATACTAGATGAGGCAGCAGATAAAGCGGGTTCTGATATAGCGGGTAAAAATCCAGCAGACCCAGAAAAACAAGTGCAGAAATTTTTAGAAGCTAAGTTAGGCAGAAAAAGGGATGAAGATAATGGTGAGTCTCTATCTAATATGAGAGATGAACTAAAAGAAGATATGGGAGAGCAGGAATTTCAAGCAACCTTGGAAAACCTAGAAGGTAATCTGAAGGCCGCCTCGAAAGAGGGGGACATTAACCTGGCTGGTCTTATTCAAAGTGGAGAGCTTAAAACTGATGAAGAAAATGATATTGAGAGTATTAAGGACGAAAGAGCAAAGAGAGCTAGAAAAATAAACCCCAAAGAAATCACGAGCTTGGAAGATATAGCCGGAGATGCAGATGGTGATGGAGGAATTGATGAACAAGGAATGAAGCAACTCAAAGAGTTTTTAGCAAGTACAGGAAAGGACACAAGCTTTGATGGTAACTTTAGAAATGAACTAAAAGAATCTGATATAATAGATATTGGCGAGCTTAGAAGTTCTCTAGAAGGTGAGGTAAGTGATGCGGTCATGGATAATTTGGATGATGAGTTGTTTGGTGGTATAGAATCTGAAACAGAAGAGGCAGCAAATGAAGATACTACCGAGGGTGGAGAAGAAAGAGGGGGGCAAGCTGAATCTGATACAGCTTCGGACAATGTCTCTGAAACTGAGATTGAAACACCTTCGGGATCTGATAGGGATAGAGGAGAAATGCCTGATTATGGTTCCGAGATAGGGGAGGGTGATGATGGTGGAATACGTGTAAATATAGGTGAGATTCAGAATGATTTTGAAGAGAGAAATAGATTGGTTACAGAGCTAGAAGATATGCAGCAGTCTGATGAGGATATACCTCAAGAAGAAATTGATGAGATTGAATCAGCTATTGAAGAAGTAGAAAGAGAACTTAGAAGGAAAATTAATGCAAAAGAGAATGAACTTGAGATGAGAGGTGATTCTATAGATAACGCCGAAGAACAAAGGGAGATGTTAAGAGATATTCAAGAAGACTTAGATTTAGATAACGAATAAAAATGTTTAATTTTACCCCTCAAGAATTAAATAACCAGGATTTAAAAAGAAAAGAAGATCAATTTCAGAAAATTGTTGATGATAGAGAGACTGCGGATCAAGTTTTTGACCAGCTTCACTCCTTTTTTAGAGGTAAGAAACCAGAGACAGATTTTAAGTATTATCATTCTTATTTTCGTTGGTATACTGAGTTATCTTGGCAGTATTTGCGTAGTAGAGACAGGAATTTTTTATCTAATATAGCTGTAGGGAGACAAATATTCCTAGCTTCTTTCTTGGGGTATGATGTTACAGATAGACTTCTTAATTATTTGAAAACTAGACCTGTGAATGAGAATGAGACCCAAAGTTTGTTTCATGATATTGAGCAAAATTTAAATAATTCTTCTGAGATAATTTATAAGGAAGATGATAAAACATTTTTAGTTTCTGATCTGTTCTCAGAATTTGATTCAATAAGAAATAAGGAAGATGTATCTCTAGAGAGAGCAAAGTTGTATACTAAAATCAGAGACAATGTATCTGATCAAAAATGGTTTGAATATGCTTTTGTAGATTTTGATGAGTCTTTGGATAAAATGATTGAACTATACTCTTTTGTAGAAAGTGTTGAAGTCGATGATATTTACTATACTGTGGACGCTTACTTCTTTCCGGAGAAATACAAAGAGGATCCGACGAACCCCGAAGCTGCTAAGGAAGATTCAAGTTCTCCCTCAGATCAAGAACAACAAAAGACTGTAGAAACTACATCCAATAAAACAGACGAGAAAAAAGGGTCTGAAAGTGAAGATATTTCCGAAGTTGGGATGGATAAAAACGAAGAAACTTCTAGTGAAAAAACAAAATCTGATCAAACCAACCAAAACCAAAAAAATGATGAAATTAATAATACAGAAGAAAAAGCCAACCAAAACTACCAAAAAGAAAAAGATGAACCCAAACAAAACAAGAACAAGAAGGACAATGTATCAAACGAAACTACACAAGAAAAAAAAGTAGCTGATATTTTAGAAGATACAGAAGTAACAGAAAGAAAAGACAAAAATGCTCAAGACAAACAAAAAAATGACGAGAGTGCTTTATCAGATCAGGAAAGTATACCTAAAAAAGATGGTGGTGATTCTAAAGATGATAAAAAGAATAAAGATGAATCTCCTAAAGACAGTAATGCGAAGAAAGCGAAAGAAAAAATGAAGCAGCACCAAGGTCTAGATGATCAACAAATAAAACAAGAAGCCGAAGAACAGTTTGGCAATATAGAAGAGTTAGATCCTGAACAGATAGATTCCTTTAAGAGGGTATTGAAAAATATAGCCAAGCAAGAAGACCGGGAAGAAGAGGTGGAAGACTGGTTCTACTTTGACCCTGATTCTGAAAGTTTTCAGTGGAATCTATAGGATGAATTACTGGATTTAGGGCAGATTTTATTTTTAAGTATTGTATAAAAAACTTATACAAGGTAAAATTCTAATTAAATAGATTTTATGCCTGATGACAACTCACAACAACCTACGGTGCCGGTAAAAAAAGATGATGGATCAGTAGAAGAAGTACCTTTGGATGAGTTTAAGGAAAAATATGAAGGCTCAGATCGGGCAGATACTGATGAGAAACAGAAAGACAATGAGTCTCAAAGTCAAGATAAAGAAAAGAAGTCAACTGAAAAAGAAAAAGGTAGCGGAAAAAAGAAGGTACCGGAAAAGAGTGAACAATCTTCTGACAGGCAAAAAAAGGAGCAAGAAAAGAAGGGGGGTGCTGAAAGCAAAGATCAATCTGATGATTCTGAGAAAACTGTAGAGGATATGCTCGATGATACAGGTTCTGAAGATAAAAAAGCAGAGTCCATTCAAGAAAATGAAAATGACAAACAAGAATCCGAACAAACAGAAGCAGCCCAGAAATCAGAAAAAGATCAAAAAGAAGAATCAAAAGATCACGCAGATAAAAAAGAACAAAAAGAAGACGAAAACGACTCTAAAAAAAGTAAAGACGAAGACCAGCAGACACAAAAAGAAGATAAAAGCACTGAGCAACCAGATAGTCATGAAGTCCCTAGTGAAGAAAAGGAGAAAAAGGATCAGCAAGAACAAAAAGAAAAAGAAACAAAAGCGTCTCAGGAAGATGAAAAAAAGAAAGATAAAGCAAAACAAAAGCAATCTAGAGAAGATAAAAAACAAGAACCAACTGATGAAGATGCACTTGAAAAATTAAAAAACAAAGTGAAAAAACAAAAAGACAAAGACGGGAAAAAGCAAAAAAGTACGGCTGCAGAGAGTGCCTTAAAAGATTTGAAAAATAAAGTACAAAAGAAGAGCCAGGAAAAGTCTGAACAGTCAGAAAAAAAGAAAAATCAACGTGAATGGGACAACGAAGATCACAAATCACCTTTAGAAGACGAAGATCCCCAAGTAGCTGAAGATAAACCAAAGACTCCAGCCGATGGTGGTTTGACTACTGAAGACGATGAGCTAAGGGAGGTATTGGCTCAACTCTCTTTCAATATCTCAAGGGATTTATTTGAGAGAGCTAGATCTTTGATTACATCTAGAAGAAAAGGGGTTCGAAGTGATAGACAGATAAAGCAATATGGGGCCAGAGACAAGAAAAATGGAGGCTTAGGATTAGAGGAAGAACAAGCCGAAGAATTTTTGGAAGCTATAAAAGATTATTTTGGATTAAAAGGTAAGTCTGATCGAGATGATAGCTATAAGCCTCAACAAGACTCAAAAGACTCAGAAAAAAATAAGAATTCAGAGGAAAACCAGGAAGAGACTGAAGAACAGAGCGACTCCGAACCTCAAGAAACAGGCTCTGAAAGTGAAGTTGACAATGCTGATCAAACACAAACAGGAGAAACTGACTCGCAAGGTTTGGAGTTTGATGAAGAAGGGCAGTTGCAGTCAAAACAAAAAATGAAGGACATAACCCCGCCGGAGGAAAAAGATATTGAAACTGAAGACCAAAAGACATCTGATAGCACAAAAGAGTCAAGAAGCATGGGTCCGGTAGATGAGATAGCTGAGATGAAATTAGAACATTTTCGTCAATTATCAGATGATTCACAAAAGGCTGCAGATAAGCTGCTACAAAAATTCATGTTACTTCATGACGAATCTTTCTTGTTGTTTTTAGAAGCCCGAGGGAAATGGTTTAAGAGCCCACTTTACAGTCGATATCAGGAAATATTAAAGCAATCTGTTAATAGTAGAGAAAGTGTAGATAATATACTAAATTCAGAAGAAATAGAATTATCAAGAGATGAGTTTGACAAAATGATATACATTAATAAAGAATTAACTTAAAACAAAGTGGATCAGCAGTTTGTAGTTCCACAATTTATTGATGTTGAGAGTAAAATATTTGGTCCGATTTCTGTTCGTCAGTTTTTGATTCTTTTGGCTGGGGCTATTCTTATTTTTATTGCTTATCGTTTGCTTACTTTTGTTCTATTTATAGTTGCTACTTTGCTTATTGGTGGAATAGCATTAACCTTTGCATTTGTAGAGATTAAAGGTCAGCAGTTTCATTATTTTGTCCTGAACTTATTTCAATATGCTAAAAAGGACAAGTTAAGAATATGGGATAAAAGATACACCCAAAACGAGCTTGATTATTTACGAAAAAAGCAAAGAGCTGAAGAAAAAAGATCAGAAATGGAGCCAGGCAAAAAGCCGGAAAGATCTAGAATGCGTGATTTATCTTTGGTTGTTAACACTGGCGGGTACTACGAAGGAGAGAAGAGTTTACAACAGCCTTCAGAACCAAGACCAGGTCCGGAAGACCTAGAAGATAATGGAGAAGATGGTGAATAGAAAATTGAGAGATCAAATTTTTCAATGGGTCTATAGTGCAAAAAGTTTTTCGGCTACCTTCAAGTATGGTAACATATAACTGTTATGAAATCTGAAAAAGCAAAAAAAGAGAAAAAATCTAAAGCTTCTACACAAACCCACCTTCCGATACAGGAGATCAAGGAAGATGTAGTAGTACTCAAAAGTGGTGGTTTGAGAAAGGTTCTGATGGTGTCTAGCTTGAACTTTGCTCTAAAGTCCGAAGATGAGCAGAATGCTATTATTTCTTCTTATGTAACTTTTTTAAATAATTTGGACCATCCGTTGCAGATCGTAGTACAGTCACGTAAGCTTAATATAGAGCCTTATTTGAATCGAATAAAAGAAAGAGAGGAAGAAGAGACCAATGAATTACTTTTAACTCAGATGGCTGATTATAGATCCTTTGTAGAGGAATTGGTAGATATAGGAGATATAATGACCAAAGATTTTTATGCAGTCGTACCCTATAACCCGGGAGGGGCAGGCGATAAGGGTTTTTTAGAGAGATTAAAGGAAACGTTGAAACCAGCTTTTACTGTAAAATTGAAAGAGAAAAAATTTCAAAAGAGAAAAGAAAAATTAGAAAAAAGGGTGAGACAAGTAAAATCCGGTCTGTCTAGTATCGGTTTGGAGGTTGTAGAGATGGACACCCAAGCATTGATCGAGCTTTACTACTCCTCTTATAACCCTGATCTAGCTTTTACTGAAGAGTTGACTGATGTTGATAAGTTAAGGGTGGAGGATATCAGTTAATTAAATTTTATGCCTTTTGAACCAATAGAAGATCAACAATCACAGAAAGAAGAGCAAGAAAAAGAAGAATCAGAAGAAAAACAGTCATTTTTTTCTCGTTGGTTTTCTTTTGGTGGTGAAGAACCATCAGAAGAAGAGCTGATCACCATAGAAGAGGAGGAGACATACAGGAAGGGTACTGTAGCTATCAGAGACCTTATTGCTCCGGCGGCAATGAAGATTGAACCGACCTATATTCGCTTGGGTGAAACCTACATCCGAAGTATGTATGTAATAACTTATCCTAGATATATCTCAGTAGGTTGGAATTCTCCGATTTTGAACATGAGCTCCACCTTGGATGTTTCGATGTTCTTTTATCCTGTTGATTCAGCTGTTATTTTAAAACAACTGAAAAAAAAGGTTGGAGCACTTCAAGCAGAAATGGCTGCAGACAGAGAGAAGGGTGCCCCAAGGGACCCAGTAAAAGAGACAGCATTACAAGATATAGAGCAGCTTCGTAATGATTTAACTCAAGGAACTGAACAATTCTTTTCTTTTGCGTTTTACGTCACTCTTTATGCAGAAAGCAAAGATGAGCTTGATTCCATTAGTGAAGATCTGGAGACTATTTTTGGCTCCAAGTTAATTTACTCTAAGAGCGTGTTGTATCAAGCAGAGCAAGGCTTCACTTCTACACTTCCTTTAGGACTGGACGAACTTTTAGTTCATTTCAATATGAATTCGTCGCCTATTGCTTCTTCTTTCCCTTTTGTTTCTTCGGAGTTGACCAGCGATGAGGGTATCTTGTACGGAGTGAATCGACACAATAACAGCTTAATTCTCTTTGATCGGTTCAGCTTGGCTAATGCTAACATGACGGTTTTCGCTACCTCTGGTGCCGGTAAATCGTATGCTGTAAAATTAGAAATACTAAGAACTTTAATGATGGGAGGTGAGATAATAGTAATTGACCCGGAACGAGAGTATCAGAACCTATGTCAGGCAGTAGGTGGGACTTATGTTAATCTCTCTCTTTCTTCAGAAAGCAATGTAAACCCATTTGATTTACCTGAACCAACCGGCGAAGAGACAAGCACAGAGGATATTATACGAAGTGCTGTTATTACCTTGAAGGGGTTGTTAAAAATTATGTTTGGTGGCTTAACTACAGAAGAAGATGCGCTTTTGGATCAAGCACTACTGGAGACATACGCTAAAAAGGATATTACTCCGGGTACAGATCTTTCGACAGCAGAGCCACCTTTGATGCAGGACTTAAAAGAGGTGTTGGAAGGAATGGAAGGAGCGGAAGACTTAGTAACTAAATTACAAAAATATACCGACGGAACTTTTTCCGGTCTCTTCAACTCGCCTACGAATGTGAATATGGATAATCGGTTAGTAGTATTTAGCGTGAGGGATCTAGAAGATGAACTTAGGCCAATGGCGATTTATAACTTAGTCAACTATATCTGGAACCGAGTAAGAAGTGAGTTAAAAAAGAGGTTATTAATAATTGATGAGGGTTGGTGGATGATGATGCATGAGGAGAGTGCTAAGTTTATATTTTCCTTGGTAAAACGAGCTAGAAAGTATTACTTAGGTGTTACTATGATTTCACAGGATGTAAATGATTTCTTAAATTCCCAATATGGAAAAGCGATAGTAACTAACTCCTCTTTAAATTTATTGATGAAGCAAGACCCTTCAGCTATAGATAATGTCCAAGAAACCTTTATGTTGACAGAAGGGGAGAAGTACCTATTGCTGGAAAGTGATGTGGGGGAAGGCATCTTTTTTGCTGGCAGAAAACATGCAGCTATAAAAGTAGTTGCATCTTACACTGAAGATCAGCTTGTAACTACAAACCCAGAACAACTTATGGAGATAGAAGAAGAGAAAGAAGAGTATAAGGAACAGGTAGCTCAGCAAGGAAATCAACCTCAAGGAGGTGAAGAGAGGGGTTCAGAGCCTGCTACAGATCTTCCCGCTTAATACTTGGTTAAATTAATTTGATATTATGCTGAGAAAAAAACAACGTACAATATTGATTATTATCTTAGCTCTATTGTTGTTTTTGATTTTAGGTCTTGTCTATTACTATTATTTTCAAAGTCCTGGCAAGCAACAGAAAAAAACTCAACAGAAGGTCGAAACAAAGAAACAAGAACAAAAAGAAACTACTGAAACCGATGAATCTACCACAACAAAACAAAAACAACCTGAACCACCGGAAACTGCTCCAGAAACTACACCGGAAACGACTGCGGAACAGACTGCTCGTATTTTTGTAGAAAGATTTTCTAGTTATTCTTCACAAAATGATAATGAGCACATAGAAAGCGTATTACCTTTATTAACAGATGAGATGAAAAACTGGGTTGAAGAACAGAAAATAACTCAGACTGCTGATTATACAGGACAGACTACTGAGGTAATTGCTAGCTCTGTACAATCGGTTAGCTCGGATAGTGCGACAATAAGAGTTCAAGCTCGACAAGTTAAACAAAAAAATGGACAAGAAGAAGTGGAGCAGAAACGGGGGCGGGTCGAGTTGGAAAAGATAAATGACTCATGGAAAGTAGATGGGTTGTACTGGGACTAAAGTATTTAATTTAGATTGCGCTTCCGTCACTTTTAGATATATTGCAGATGAGTTTTTATCAGGTTAAGTCTATTTTAAATGTTTTAGTAGATGCTTTTTTTCCTAAGTTTTGCTTGTTTTGCAGTAAAGAAGGCAGGCATATATGCAAAAATTGCATTCAAGAACTTGACAAAGATGGGGTCCTTATTTGTCCTGATTGTAAACAAGAGAGTGGAGAAGGTGAACTTTGTGATGATTGCAGTTCCAGCATAGATAAGCAAACATCTTTTTTAAATTATAAAGAGGATAAAATTAAGAAGATAATTCGCAAGTTTAAGTACGAGTATGTTACAGGAGTACTAGATCCTATTAAGCCTGAGATAAGAGATTTTCTCCAAAAAAGAAAAGATATTTTTCCTGAAGAGTCCAAGGTAGTGCCTATTCCATTGCATAAAAAGAAAAGAGCTGATAGAGGGTTTAATCAAGCAAAATTGATCGGAGAAATAGTTAGCAATGAGCTAGATTTGCAGCAGATAAATGCTTTAAAGAGAGTTGAAAATACTAAAAAGCAAGCTGATCTTAAAAAAGAGGAGAGACTAGAAAATGTGAAAGGTGTATTTGACGTTGAAAAAGATATCAAGGGACCTGTGATATTGGTTGATGATGTATTTACTACTGGAGCTACTTTGCAAGAATGTGCTTCTGTTTTGAAGAGCGAGGCCGATGTAGAGCATGTTGTAGGTTTTACTTTAGCTAGAGGAGGATGATTGACACTGGTCGAACTTTCTAGTAAAATAACCTTGCCTGGAGAGATGGCAGAGCCTGGTTGAATGCGCCGGTCTTGAAAACCGGTAGGCCTCACGGCCTCGGGGGTTCGAATCCCCCTCTCTCCGCAGTGAGCTTGACGAACAAGGAGAGAATCGAGTGAACAGTTTCACTAGCGAGGGGATGAGAAGCTCGTAGCTTTGCGCGAGTTTGCCAAAGGCAAGGCGAGCGCAGCGAGAGCCGGCATGAAGGCGAAGCTCGTCAGAGCTGAGACTGTAAGGGAATCCCCCTCTCCGCTTGTTTCGACACATACCTGTTTGCTTGCTGGTCAGACAAGCTGAAGGCAAGCAAACAGATGTGTATCTGCAACAGTTTTTACACATTTTGCGTTTTAGTTATTTAAATTTTATACTACCTTATAAGGTAGTATTTTAATTTTTTATTTATAGTTGACTTTTGTTATAAAGATATAATGAAAACTACTGTCGATATATTGCATGTAAATTTTTTGAATGTCTAAAAAGAACTCAAACAATCCAAGTTTTTCTTTAGAACTTGAGACTGAGCAAGAAAACGGCTCTTATTTTCAAAAAACACAGGAACCACCTGAATGGCATAACTCCCCTGAAGGTGAGCTAGCTGTGGATGTATTAGCTAATGATGAATTCTTGATTATAGTTTCTACTATGGCTGGTGCTGCAGTAGATAAAGTTAATGTCAATATTCATAATGATTTATTAACTATCAGAGGTGAGAGGAGGCTCCCCCTAAAAAAGAAAAGAAAATTAGAGACGTATCATCAGGAGTGCTACTGGGGCCCTTTTTCTAGAACAATAGTTTTACCCGCGGAGATACAAGCTGAAAAAGCATACGCAGAATATGAAAACGGTATTTTAAAGGTCTTTATACCCAAAAAAGATTCCGATAGGGATGTCCCTATAAATATCATTGAAGGATAATTTTATGACAACCAAACAAAATAAAATAATATTTTCTCTCTTTCTTTTAGTATTGGTTTTATTTTTTTCTTTGAGTGTGTTTCTGGTGAATGAGTATGATAATAAGATTCTTCCGAATGTCTATGTAGGTGAATATAATTTTGGAGGACTCAATCAACAAGAAGCTATACAAAAGTTTCAACAATTTAACGATCAGTTAGCTGCTGACGGGATAGAAGTGCATTATGAAAATAATGACGGTAATCTAGAAGATTTTAATTTGAATACTTTGCTGGTACTGGGGGAACAAGGAGGTAATACAATCGAGTTAATCCAATCTGATCCCCAGAAAGAAGCTAAGAGGTTGGTTGAGTATGGGAAGAATAAAGGTTACTTTGGTATATTGAAAAATTTCATTATTCAGTTGAACAGTAAAAAGAGGTTTCAGTTGAAAACAGTAAAGTTAAACGAAGATAGAATAAAAAATATACTCTCTGAGAATATAGGAGGAGAGGAGAAGGAGCCGAAAAATGCTAGCCTGAAAATCACCACGATTAAGCCTTTGGAGTATGAGATAGAGGGGTCCAGCCCAGGTTATGTATATGATTACGCTGGCTCTATTAAGGATATTGAGTCACAGTGGAGAAAATTAAAAATACCTAGTATTCGAGTAGAAAAGAAGTCTAAAAAACCTCAGATTAATAAGTCAGATCTACAACCCCTATTAGATCAACTGGACCGTGTATTTACTGAACAAATAGAAATTACTTATAAAAAAGAAGAAAAAGACAGAGTTTGGGGTATAACGCTAGAACAAATAAAGAATTGGGTCAAACCTAAACGTGAAGGAGATAAGGTAGTACTTGGTGTTGATAAAGAGAAAATGTCTGAGTTTATTGAAAATAATATAGCCAAACAGGTAAACAAACCAGCACAAAATGCCAAGTTTGAGATAAAACAAAAAGTAGTTGAGAAATTCGAGCCTGCCAGTTCAGGTGTAAATGTAGATTTAGAAAAGAATTTGACTAGGTTAGAGCAGGTCTTACAAGATAGAATGAACACAACTACACCGAAGAATGTAAGCAGTAGTTTAAAGTTAGCTGTAAAAACTACGGAGCCGGAGGTAAGTATTTCTGATGCGAATAATTTAGGAATAGAAGAAAAATTGGCCACAGGTGTGTCCGATTTTTCCGGTAGTCCCGCCAATAGAATTCATAATATAAAAGTAGGATCTAGAAAGTTAGACGGACTCTTAATCCCCCCGGGTGAAGAATTCTCTGCGGTGAAATCCACCCGGCCTTATACAAGAGCAGCTGGTTACCTACCGGAGCTGGTAATAAAAGGGAAGAAGTTAAAGCCCGAGCTAGGTGGGGGATTATGTCAGTTGGGAACTACTTTGTTTAGAATGGCTATGGAATCAGGTATGCCGATAACAGAGCGCAGAAATCACTCCTTAGTAGTTAGTTATTACACTGACCCCGTTAATGGACTACCGGGGACTGACGCGACTCTTTATAACCCAAAACCTGATTTTAGATTCAAAAATAACACAGATGATTATTTATTAATTGAAACTGAGGTGGATGTGCAGCGCGGTAAACTGTATTACACCCTCTGGGGTGATGATGACGGCAGATCAAAATCAGATTACACCCACCCTTCCGTTTCCGAATGGTTTGAGCCCGGACCAACTCAATATAATAAGACTACAAGTTTGCCACCGGGAGAAATGAATTGCCAAAAAGCTCACAGAGGAGCTAATGCTTCCTTTACCTACAATAGGGTACTGTCAAACGGTGAAACTAAAAAACGAGTATTTTCTAGCCACTACCGACCTTTACCTCGTATTTGCTTAGTTGGAGTTAAAGAAAAATGTTTAAATAATCCTGAGTGCAAGGTTGGTCCGAATGGTGTAAGTTATCCGGATAGCAAAAATACAACCAGTTCAAAAAAAATCAGCAACTAAATAAATTTTTATTATTAACCTACTCCTGCAGTTTTTTTATTTTTGACCCCCGTATTAGATAAAAATAAAATGTTACTGAAATGACTTACGGTTAGATCACAAAAAATGTTACTGTGGTGTGTTTAATTTTTTAAATTGAACACACCATGAACAATCAAGGTAAAGATGATCTTTTCGATAAATATCTGGATAGATATTTAACAGCAGATA
>JBDGRL010000019.1:0-1741 GCA_042218065.1 Candidatus Magasanikiibacteriota bacterium
TCGAAGCCGTAGTTTTGTAGTATTTGTATTATTGTGTTCATATTTGTTTAAGGTAGTTTTTAAGTAGAAAGATCGTCTCCTCCTTTAGTTCTTCTTTTATCCACTCTTTTTGGTCTTCGTCAATCAGCTCTCCCAGACCATGCAGTATATTCTTTTTGCTGAAAGTGTCTTTTATAAAATCAATCGCTCGTGGTATATACTCCTCTATTTTTAAACCGGCTTTTTCCTTTATAATCTCCTCTTTTAGTTTAAAATCTTGCTGTAGATAAAAATTTACATCAAATAAATCTCTGGAAACCGGGTTGTTTCTTTGTGTTAAAGCTAACAGTTTATGAGAAAAACTAGTAGGTTGATCGGTTATTTTTATCGGAACACCGTAGAAATGTTCTATATTGTAGGTATTGTATTTTGAGACCCTTCTATTAAATTCCAGCTTTATATTAGACCCACCTTCATCATAGCTCAATAAGTAAAACAAAGTATAGTTCTTGTCTTTGAAATCCTTTAGTCTTCCTTGCTCATGAATCATTTTTTTAATTTTCTCTTTTTCTTCATCAGTTATATCTTTCAAAATATCAAAATCCAAATCGCGGGAGAAGCGGGGCAGATCATAAAACAACATTGCCATTGTTCCACCCTTAAATGCCAGCTTGTCTCCAATCATTTTTTCTATCTCGACTAAAAGCTCAACCATTATTCTTCTATGCTTTTGTTTGTCCAAACCTTTATAAGCCATAGTCTTGTATTAGTTTATTAACTTTTTCTTGTACCGACCCGGGAAAAATTTTTACGGTCTCTTGGAGACTATATTTATTTAGCGGTTCCGGGTTGTCTATGTTTACCAGCAAATCCAGATAATACGCCTCACAGATAGCCCTCTCCGGGGATGCGATAGTTATGCTGTTTCTCGTTCTGATTCCGGTTGAGTCAAAGAATATCTCGTCTTTGACTTTGTAATATCTGTATTTCATTTCATCAATTTTCGTCTTATAGCTGTATCTAGCAATAGAGTTGACAGCGGTAAGGACCTGAAAAGCTACATCAAAATAAACTAGAGAAGAGTTTAGAGAGATATATGAAGGTGTTACCAGAGTATTAGCCAATTCATAAGTGTTACAGTCCTCTTTTGTAGAATATACCCCTTTACTTTGGCGAAAAAGCAAACCCTTATCCACCAGTCTTTTGACGGTTTGACGGAAGGTGTTGCCGGAGATATTCCAGACCTCCTTCAACTCATCTGCTGAGTAGACGGTTTTGCCCATGTTATACAGCTTTTGTAATCGTTTTGTTTGTTTCATAAAATCAAAACATACATATTTGTACATTTTTATTTTATACTATTTAAAAACCAAAGTCAAGCTTAATTCTTGTTATTTCTTAAAATCTCATTCTCGTTTCACTCCGAGGTTGGAGTGCTCATTGTCCATTGCGCCCTCCAAAACCCGATTTTTAAGAAATAACAAGAATTGAATACTTATTATTCAAACATAAAATAAGTGTTCTAAAATACTTAAGGAAAGTTTACCTAAAATAAGCCAAAATTCTAGTAAATGTCTAAAAGTGTAATCGGAATAAAAAATACGTTTTTTTGCTATATCTAGTTTAATTATATAATCTCCTGTATTTTATGTCAAATTTATATTTCACAATTCTTTATATTTAAATTTTCCTAAATTTAGTAAAAAATATTTTTAAAATCACTAAACTTAACATCTAGACTTGACAAATACTCTCAGACACG
>JBDGRL010000002.1:0-12723 GCA_042218065.1 Candidatus Magasanikiibacteriota bacterium
CTTGCTGGTTAAATTTATCCTTCATGAGAGATTTAATTATTATCGGAGCAGCCGCGGCAGGTTGTTCAGCAGCAGTATATGCAGCTAGAAGACATTTAGATTTCACCGTAATATCTAAAGATATTGGGGGAGAAGTAGCTTTATCAGGGGAAATAGAAAACTGGCCGGGAACCATACATACTACCGGTGATAAATTAGCTGACGATTTTCACAAGCATGTGCAAGATTATGGGATAGAAATAAAAGATGAGCTAGAAGTAATTGAAATAAAACAAAAAGACGGTAGACAAATTCTGAAAATAAAAGATACTGATGGGAATATAAAAGATATATCTGCTAAGACCGTAATAATAGCGACTGGAATACAACCCAGAAGACTTGATGTCCCCGGAGAAGAGAAATTAAAAGATAAAGGTTTGACTTATTGTACTGTCTGTGACGGACCTTTGTTTAAGGGTAAAAAAACAGCAACAATAGGAGCTGGAGATGCGGCACTAGAATCAGCTCTGATGTTGTCTGAAATAGCGAGCAGGGAATATTTAATAACAAAATATCCAAACAAGAAAGAAAAGAAGGGGGGTTTTCCAAAAGCTGAAGAAATACTAATAGAAAAAGTCAAAAATAATGACAATATAGAAATTATATATGATGCAATGACTCAAAAGATTATAGGGGATAATATGGTAGAAGGCGTAGAATACGAGGTACAAAATAAAAGTAAAACAAAAACACTAGAAGTTGAGGGGGTTATGGTTCACATCGGCATGACTCCTAACTCAGACTTTATAGACTGTGTAGAAAAAAACGAAAATAATGAAATAAAAGTAAATAAGTTATGTGAAACTAACTGCAAAGGTATATTTGCCGCTGGAGATGTAACTGATATCCCCTACAAGCAAATATCTATCGCATCAGGACAAGGTACAACTGCTGCTTTATCTGTTATTGATTATCTAAACAAATTAAATGAATGAAGATTTGGTTTTTAAAATCATAGGTGGAGCTGGTTTATTGTTAATATCTTACGGAGTAATCACCAACCAAGAACCAAAACAGGATATTTTATTTACTACTGGAGGAGTAGGGTTGCTGATTTATAGTATATACATAAAAGATCCGGTTTTTATACCCCTTCAAATAATATTCATCTTTGCAAGCATTTGGGAAATATATAAAGTGAAAAATAGGGGATAAACAAAATATAAATTAATCTTCTAACTTCATAACATGTTACTAGAAAACTTACTACCACAATTGCCACAAACCAACTGGGAGTGGTTTATTGTATTACTAGGAGTAGTCGGTTCAATTATGGTAATTTACTCACAGTTTTTATCTGCGCTGAATCGACGTGACCTCGTGCGAGCAGTAGGATCTTTTGCTGTATTTGTTTATGCTTACTGGGTTGGAGATTACATTTTCATATTACTCACCTTAGGTTTTTTTCTAGCCTCTACGATAGAGTTTATAGAGATTTATCTGGGCTACCATAGGAGCGAAGAAACCCAAGTAAAAAAATATAAAGAGGTTAATAAGAAATACAAAGAAAATTCTTAAAATAATAACTAAAAAATATGAAAGAAGAATTTGATGTAATCACAATCGGAGATAGTACAATAGACACATTTTTAATTATTAGCAAAGCCTCTTTAGAGAGAGATTTGGAGCACGAAGAAATTAAGTTGTGTTTCAAATACGGAGATAAGGTCCCTATCGAAAGATCCCACCAAGCTGTAGGAGGTAATGCGGCTAATGTAGCAATAGGGTTAACCAAGCAAGATTACAAAACCGGGATAATTACAGAGATAGGAGATGACGTGAATGGACATGTAATTAAAAAGAAATTAGAAAAAATTGGAGTCAACACAGAATATGGCAAAGTACTAAAAGAAAAAGATACTAGATACAGTATAATCCTACACTATCAAAGTGATCGCACTATTTTATCTAATTATGTTGATAGAGACTATTCTTTCCCAGAACTACCTAAAACTGAATTTATTTATTATACCTCTCTGGGGCCCAACTTTGGTCAGCTACAGGATCAAATGTCGGAATATATAAAAAATAACGATGTAAAGCTAGCTTGTAATCCGGGAACCTATCAAATGAAAAAAGGTATGGATAAACTTAAAGATATTCTACCTCAAGTGCAATACTTATTCTTAAACAGAGACGAAGCTGAAAGAATTACAGGCTTAGACAATGAATCTTCAATAAACCGGATAATAAATGCTCTAAAAGATATAGGTATAGATACCGCTGTTGTTACTGCAGGAAGCGAAGGAGCTTTTGTAAACTATAAAAACCAAATTTTAAAGATGAAACCTTACCCATTAGAGCCTACAGGTAAAACCGGTGCTGGAGATGCTATGGCAAGCGGATTTATGGGCGCTATCTTGGAGGGCAGAAACACCAAAGAAGCCCTAAAGTGGGGAACCGCAAACGCGACAGGCGTAGTGCAAAATATAGGCGCCCATGAGGGAGTTTTAAACAAAAAAGAAATAAGTAAGATGATAAAAAAATTCCCAGAAATCAAGCCGGAAGCTGTTTAATTATCACTGACAAACTTGATTAGCGAGAAAAATCTAATCTGACTTAGCATGTAACTTATTGGCTATAGCTGCGCCAAAATGTGGTGCTGATTCAGAGTTTACAGCAGTTATAGCATCTCCGCTTACTACTACCGGCTCTTCTTCATTGTATTTTGCATCATTTTGCTCCAATATAGATTTTAATCTGTCATCTTCATCCCAACCAGTTGCTTCCTTATGTTTTAATACTCCAGCTCGTGCTAAAATCCTGGTTGAAACCTGCATAGCACCATAAAGCTTATCTTCTTGCATAGCTGAAACTGCTATGTTATAACTCAGAGAATTATTTAAATACTTCTCTGCCCCTACACCCCCTAAAAAGAAAACCCCGTCATATTTTTTCATATCAACTTGGCTTAAGGACATATCGACCTCTGTTCTGGTCTCATCTTCAGCAATAGCGCTGGGAGTTATATCGCTGGCAGTGAGTACGTTTATGTCTTGTTCTTCTAGAGCTTTCTTGGTTTGTTTGTATTCTTCCGGTTGATAGCCTGTCCCTGCAATTATTAAAACTACTGAGTACATAGTTTAATTTTGTCTAGAAAAACTATAATTCTCTTTGACATCCTTCCGGCCTTCAAAAAACTCAGGAGCGTTCATAATCTCCTCATGATCAATTGAGGGCCCCATACCTGCAAGTGAATGTTCGAAAGTTTTTATCTGTTGTTTAATTTCTCCTACTAATTCAGGGTGCTCATACTCATTTTCAGCTAAATCATTTAACTGGTCTATCTTATCTTGAATTTCGGATAATATTTTTTTGTGTTCTTCAATTTTTTCTTTATATTTCTCCTTCTCCGAGCTAGTAACAAGTTGTCTAGCATGTTTTTTTACATCCTTCCTGGTTTCCATTAACGCTTCATGTAGTTGAACTCGGTATTCTATATCAAAATACTTCGCTTCTTTACCTGAGTACAAATCACGAAAAGTATAACCTTCTTCTTTGAATTTTTCATATTCTTGCTCGAACTTTTTAGGCATCTTAGTCAAAAAAATCTTTTCCCCTATCTTGCCCTCATATAAATCAACAAACTCATGAAATGCTCTCCTATAGGGCCAGATTGCCTTTCCGAATTTAACGATTACTTCTTCTACATCCTCCTTTTCTAGGGACATATTATTTTCTACTTGACCCAATGCCTGTTCCATATTATCTTTTATATCTTCCGGAACTAAAGGCGGAAGATCGTTATACATCCTTTCAAAAAATTTTACTGTGTGTTGATATGACATGATTATGAAATTATAGAATGCAGGGCTACACCTGTTGCCACGCTCACATTCAAACTACTTTTTTTACCGTGCATAGGGATAAAAACAGATTTATCACAAAGTCCTAATAACTCTGAATTCACGCCAGACACCTCTTCTCCTACGATCAAAGCTATTTTATCAGTAAAATCAGCTTTTTTTACATCAACACTATCATTGGTGTTCTCCAAGCAAACAACCTCGAAATTATTGTTTTTTAAGTCAGAAATTAACACGTCAACATTTTCAATCTTTTCCCATTCCACCCATTTTTCAGCGCCCAAGGCTACTTTTTCAACCTTTCTCTTATCTTCCGGAGTTGGGGTATAACCGGTTAGATAAATCTTATCTACCCCAAAACAATCAGCTATCCGAAACATAGCACCTACATTATGAGCTGACCTTATATTCGGTAAAATTAAGTTTATCTCTTTATTCATAGCATTCGGTTACACTTTAATATTAACAGAATTGTGAACTTTTTCAACTTATCAGTATAAAAATTGTAAAAATTACTTTCAATACCGGGTTCGGATTATTTCTAAGCCTCGCTGGTCAGACAAGCTGAAGGCTTCGGCTTAGAAATAATCCTGCATCTTTTTAAATAATCACTTTTTAATGATTTCAAGTTTTATTTGTTGTTCCTATTTTATATAATATCCACAGTCTAACTTAAATTTTACGTTAAAAAATGAAAGAAATAGAAAAAAGCAAAGAAAATTTTCTTGATTATCTAAAGCAAGAAAAAAACCGCAAAGAAAAGACAATAAGAAATTATGACCTTTACCTAAATCGCTTTATTGAAAAAACCAAAATTTCTAACCCTGAAGCAATTCAAGAAGAGGACATAGAGGAGTTTAAAAATTGGCTGCAAAGTTATACTGACAAATACGGAGAAGAAATAAATGAAAGTACACAAAACTATCATTTAATTGCACTTAGATCTTTTTTTAAATTTTTACAGAAAGAAAGAGAAAATGTTGCAAAACCAAGCAAAATTGAATTAATCCAAACACCAAATAGGGAAATAAAAACTATAACACCAGAAGATATAAAAAGAATATTATCTGCTACACAAAAAGATGTCAATAAAGATATATTAAGCTTAAGAGACAGATCTGTGATAGACACTTTTTTATCTATCGGTCTCAAGGTTTCAGAATTATCTAAACTAAAGAAAAAACAAATAAATCTTGATAACGGACACATCAAACTAGAAAAAGCAACAGTTAAAATACCTCTAGCTCAAAAAACAAAGGAAAACATTACAAAATACTTAAACCAAAGAGGTGGTAATAACCCATTTGTTTTCGTATCTCACGACAATAGAACAAACACAAATAATGAAAATAAGCCCATATCAGAAAGGTCCTTGCAAAGGTTAGTTAAAAAACAAGCAAAGAAAGCAGGGATTCCTTACAAGGTTACCCCAAATATACTTAGAAATACCTGTCTGATGCATTTGTTAAAAAATAATGCTAATCTAATGAAAATCAAAGAATTAGCTGGACATGAGTCAATTCATGCTACTAAGTATTACAAAACTAAAGCGAAGAAGATCAAGAAAAATACCTTTTTTTCGGAACGCTATGGTGACTTGATTTCAAAACTAAAGTAAATCCTAAGTAAGAAGTTGACAAATTAGCAAAAAAACAGTAATATTTATATGTAGAAATAAGATATATTAGTACTCCTAGTAGAATAACTAGCAATACCCCGATAGTTTAATGGATAAAACACTGGCCTTCTAAGCCGGGGATGTAGGTTCGATTCCTACTCGGGGTACTGCCCTCAGAGGGGTGGCTATGGTGTAGTGGTAGCACAGCGCCCTGTGGCGGCGCTGGGACGGGTTCAAATCCCGTTAGCCACCCCTTTGGGGGTATTTTTATTTAACTCATCTGATGAAAATACTAATAATATCTGCTTCAATAGGTCAAGGACATGTCAGAGCAGGAGAAGCACTAAAAAAGAAACTAAAACAAGAAGATATAGAAACTGAACACATAGATTTGCTTAATTATTTGAGTAATTTTTGGAAACGTATTTTATCTAGTTCTTATAAAAATATCACAACTAAGACTCCATATCTCTGGGGTCTTCTTTATAATACTTCTGATAACAAATGCATAAGAATTTTTTTAAACTGGTTTATCGAAAATGTAATTAGTACTGAAAAACTATTAGATAAAGTTACAACGTACAATCCGGACAAAATAGTATGCACTCATTTTTTAGCCCCAGATCTATTGTCTAGTCTAAATATTTCAATAAAAATTACTACTTTAATCACAGACTATGGCATACATAGTATGTGGTTGTCGGATAATACTGATTTATACAGGGTTTCAACTGACTTAATGAAGAAAAACCTAAGAAAAAGAGGGGTCAAAAAAGAACAAATAAAGGTAAAAACACTACCAATAGATCCAGATTTTGAATCTCTAGATACAAGACCTAAATTAAAGAAAAAGATGGGGTTTCAACAACAGTTTACCATCTTAGTTATGAGCGGAGGAGATGGTCTGATAAAACTAAAAGAGATTATCGAAAAATTGTTTCAAATTCAAGAAAGTATCAATATAATCTCAGTAGCAGGAAAAAATAAAAAATTAAAAAAACAAATTAAACAATTAGAAAGCCCGCAAAATATATACTATAAAGCTTTAGGATGGACAGATGAAATAGAAAAATACATTCAAATATCAAATATAGTAATCTCAAAACCAGGTGGAATGACTACTACCGAGTGTATACAGACAAACACAACATTAATTGCTACAAATCCTATACCCGGCCAAGAAGAAGGAAATGCTGAATATTTAATAAAAAATAACTACGGGCACTTAGCTGAATCAACAGATGAAATTTTACAACTCACAAGAGAAGAGCTGAAAAACTCTACTGAAAACTAATAGCAATGCCCCATAACTTCCTAGAAACTCCACCCCCATCTTTTTTCTTCTACATCTTGTGGAGGGAGTGTTTCTCCTTTTTGTTGTATTTCTCCGGTTGGTTCTCTATTTACTTCAAACTGAATGCAAACTGGATCTGTCGGATCACATGCAGGTTTCGAAGCTTGCCACATAGAATCTAGTACAAAATTAGTAATACCATAAGAAGCAAGTATAATTAACACCCCTATAGATGCTGTAAGAAGGGTACTTTTTCCATCTTCAAGCTTTTCTTCATTACCACGAGAACTCATTATCAGATAACCGCCATAAATTGCATAACCTAAGGCAATTATACCGACCAAAGTCAACCCCCACTTTATCAGCATAGCTATAATAGCACGGGGATCCTCCGTATTAGAGACCTCTGCCCCTTTTTTACCCTGAAAAGCTGAGGTCTGTTTATTGTACTTTTGTTTTAGCGTCTGCCCTTCTCTAGTCCTTATCTCGCAACAAATTTTTTTACCTCCACTTTTGTTCTTACATCCTCCAGGAGTCCGCTTCCACCTTCTTTCGCCTGTACATTTATCCTTTGGTACACATTTTATAGTACCGTACTTAAAGCTGCCTATATGCTTCGGTTTCTTATCATCACAAGGCTTTTTGCCTATTTGAGGATTAACTGCATTTACAATATCAACAAATAAGAAAACTGAAAGTGCAGCAGTTAATAATGAAATAATTATATTTATTTTTTCTCTAGACAACAAAGATATCATGCTGAGTTTACTTTATAGAATCGACAGCGCTATCCCACAAGCTCCTACGCATAGGTTTTTGCTGTACGCCCCCTTCCAGAGCTGCCTGCTGAACCCCGGAAGTAATAAATAAAGTAATACTATAAGACAAGAGTACTATAACTAAGCCAACGGTAGCACGAAGGGCAGTCTTTCTTGCTTTTTCTATTTGTTCACTTCTACCCCTAGAAGTAACCAGCCAGTAACCCGACATCAATAACAAAACCAAAAACACTGTACCAGTTAAACCTAATACAATTTTTACTAATCTAGCAATAAAAGTCTGGGGTTTGGTGGGCTCATCTACCCTACCGGAAGTTGCTTTCATTTGTTTTTTAATATCTTCTTTAACCTCGGATTGCGAATTTACCGAAACTGCAGGAGCAAATAAAAATAAAGCTATTATAGCAACAAAAAATATATGCTTAAGCTTGGTCATAAGAAATTATTTACCGAAATCATTGAAATAAATAAGCTAAAACTTAAACTTTTGCAGTATTATAAAAAGAAAATAATCTATAGCAACCCAAGTAGAGTTTCTACAACCCAGTTCGACAAACTAAAAGCACCAACCGCTAAAATCAAACCAATGACAGAGTTTGTAACGATTCTTTGAGCTCTATCAACCTGATCCTCATTACCTCTAGCTGTCATCCAAAGGAACCCTCCGTACACCATCAAAACCGTAAAGATAATTCCAAGAAACGACATAGCACCTTTTACAATCCTTCCTGCTTGTTGAGCAAATGTAGTTTCATCGGTCTTTTTCGGTTCATAACCCGCTTCTTTGGCAGCATTACTTAAAACCGAACCCTGTCCTCCTATTTCTACCGCTGCAGCTTGTGAAGGGAGTATAAATGAAACCAAGAAAAGAGAGAAAATAATTGTAATAAAATAATTATTCATACAGTTAAGTTATAGTACCTGTTATTAGAGCTGTGATAGCGTAAGCTGTAATAACAATAAACGCCCCGATAATAGTATTTATAATAATTCCCCGAGCTTTTTTTATCTTATCTTCCTCGCCCCGAGAAGTCATCCACAAAAACCCGGCATAAACTAAAAATATTAATAAAATAACTCCTACTAGCTGAAGTGCTATCTTTATCCCTTTGCCCACCATAGTACCCAAATCCTTTTCATCTTCTCCTACATTAGCAGTCTGTCCGGTTTTCTCAAATTTCTTTTTTGCACTACCGATAAAACTGGCATCTACAGGTTGAATAAAAGAAAAACTAAAAAACCCTAATAAAACCACAAAAAATATCTGTTTTAAGGTTTTGCACTTTTTGTTTGAAATTATTTTTTTAAAAAACTTCATTTCTAACTAAAAGTTAAACTACATTAAAAAAGAAGTTGACTATAGCATATGAACCTACAACTACTAAAATACCCACAATAGCCCTAAAAACTGTGGTTCTAGCTGATTCAATTTGCTGTTCATCACCTCTAGCAGTCATCCAAGTAATCCCTCCGTAAATCATAAGTATCAAAAAAATTATACCGACTGCTGACATAACTACATTAAATACCAGGCCAGCAACCTCGGGCACTCCGTAGTTCGGCACTTCTGCCCCAGTTGCTACATTTTTTGCAAAACCAGTAGCATCAGTTGCATCGGGCTTCTTTTGTGCTATTTTTACAACATCTTTAAGCATAATTATTACTTATTTTCGAAGCTTTCCCTCCGTACCATTCTATCCCGCACCAGCCTGAAAAGCACCTATAACGAAACTGGTAATTGCATAAGCCGCCAACACTAAAATCACAAACACTAGCGGCTATTATCGTATCTCTACCTCGCTTAGCCTGCTCTTCATTTCCATGAGAGGTCATATACACTATACCGCCATATACTACTAATATAAAGAATACCACACCTATCAAGGAAAGACCAACTCCGATTACTCTTCCGGTAAATTTGTTTATATTACTCTTTTGACTGAGTTCTGCTTTTTGGGCTGTTTTTCTTAAACCTTCAATAGTAGTTCTTTTGGTTGGAGTTTTTTCTGCATTAGCTGTAACAGGAGTAAAAACAAATAATATAGAAAAAAGTAGAAAGTAAATTATTTTACTTTTAAATTTCATTTTATTTTCTAATTACCGCTGCCATAATTTTGTTTTGTTTGTCTAATGCTTAACTGATTTCTTATCCTCCTTTAATGATTTTACACCCACCTCCACTACAACCTGGTAAATCCTGACACTTATTTGAGCTTAGTGAGACCGATTTATTTGTTTTTCTATCACTATAACAAATAAATTTACACCCCTCTTTGTCTGTTTGGTGAGCTACATTTGCACAAAAATACTTTCCTCCTTGCTGCTTATCATTACAAAAACAAGAGGTTTTAACTTCTCCTGTACCTCCGGGAGCTCCACCTCCACCGCTCCCCCCCTGCAAAGCACCAAGAACAAAATTAGTAAGAGCATAAGAAGCAAGCACTAAAATCACCCCCACACTAGCGGCTATTATTGTATCCCTACCTCGTTTAGCCTGCTCTTCATTTCCATGAGAGGTCATATACACTATACCGCCATATACTACTAATATAAAGAATACCACACCTATCAAGGAAAGACCAACTCCTATAATATCACCTGCAAATTTATTTATATCACCTTTATTTCCACTATTTAGTTCCGCTTTTTGAGCAGTTTGTCTTAATCCTTCTAAGGTGCTCCTTGCTTCTACAGAGGGGGTTAACAAGAATAGAAATAATAATATTGATAAGAAAATGTATGAAAATTTTCTAATACCCATTTTAGATAAATAGATTTTAATTCAAATATAAAATCTAAAAGTAGTTAATTTTCACCAATCTCATTAGGAGCACAACAATATGTATCAGGAGGACAATCTGACTTGCTAGTAAACCTTTTTGTACAAGTTTTATTATTTGGTATGCACCTTCCAGCAGCTAAATTACATTCAGCCCCAGCAGTTGTATTATTTTGGGGGTTTTGGGGGTTTTGCTGATTATTACTTAATGCACCCAAAACAAAATTAGTAAGAGCATAAGAAGCGAGCACTATAATCATCCCTACAGCAGCTGCAATTATAGTATTTCTTCCTCTTTTTACCTGGTCTTCATCCCCTCTAGCTGTCATCCACAAAACCCCTCCATATACAACTAAGATAAAGAATAAAACCCCTACCATAGATAGAGCATATCCGATAACTTGTCCAGCTAGTTTCTGCACTCCTCCATGTTTACTCAATCCAGCAGCACTCGCTGATGCTTGCAGCCCTGTATCTTGAACTCCATAGGCGGCAGAAAAAGGGGTGATAAGTAAAAAAAGAAAAAATATAGCAAAACAAATTTTTCCAAATTTCTTCTTCATATCTAAATATTGTTAATAAACTCTGCCCTGCGTAGCTGCATAGAACTGACTGATTACCCAGCTCGTGATCGAATAAGCGGATAATATTATTGCTATCCCAATTACAGAATAAAATAATATATTTTTACCATCCTCCACTTGTTCTTCATTGCCTCCAGCTGTCATTATCATAAACCCACCATAAACTATAAGTACGAAAGCTATTATACCAAGCAACCCCAAACCAACTTGAATAATACGACCTACAATAATTCGGGGGTCAGTTTTGCTCAAACCTGTTTTTTGACCATATTTAACTCCTAGGGGGTCCGCTGATTTTTTAGGCCCCTTTCCCATATCAAAAATACCTGCTTGAGCAGGTGTAGCAATCATCATGTGAGCCAAACTAAAAGTAAAAATTGTAGCTAAAAAAAGCTTTTTCATAATTTCAAGATATTACTTTATAGACTAAAATAATATCTTGAAAGGGGCGGTCTCCCGCCCCAAAATTTTCAATTTTTTTAAGATTGTGGAGAAACGTCTCCAGTACCTGTTGCTTCTGATAGAGACCCGATAACGAACTGAGTTATTGACCAAGCCCCCAAGATAATTGCAAGACCTATGATACCCTGGAAGATAATCTTACGAGCCTCTTCAACATTTTCTTCATTTCCTCCGGCTGTCATCCACTTGAATCCGCCCCACAAAATAATTACTACAGCTATAATGCCTAGTAGACCCAAAGCAACGTTAATAATCTGAGTCACTGTCTCTACTAAACCAGCACTACCGAGCTTAGTAGTATTATTGATTGTATTAACACCAAAATCCGCGTTAGTTTCCGCGCTAGTCGACTGTAACGGAGCACCAATCAAAGCTCCAAAAAATAAAGCGCTGATTACTCCGATCGCCAACTTATTTTGTGCGAGCTTATTCAGCTTGCACATCAAATTCCCTCCTAAGTTGTAATCATCTAACATGATATTATATTAATTAAAATTAATTTTTGCTTTTTAAACAACTGATTTTAATAATAAAACATTTCTAACAGTACTTGCAAATAAAACACTTCTTTCTCTTCGAGCCATTACTAACCCGTACCATTCTTCAATGTCTTTATAATCAACTGTAGTATACCATACGAACCAAAGACTACAAACAAGCCTACCACTGCATAAAGCATGGTCTTCGCTCCTTTTTTGATTTGTTCAGGTTTGCCCCCCGATATTAACCACCTAACGCCTCCTACTACAAAAGCTATCAATGCTACAGATCCTATGACCGACAATATAGTTTTTATTACTCTTCCTGCTAATGCTGGTACTGTTTTTATGTCTCCTTGTAATGGGTTATCTAAAGAAACTTTTTTTCTTTTACTTTTCTTGTTGTCTTTTTTACCCTTTTTTTCTTCTTTTTTCTTTTTTGGCTCCTTCCATTTACACCTGTTAAACTTTTGCTTGTTAGCTTTTTCAAAGGCCCTACACTCTACTTCCCGTTTTTTTTCAAGATTCGCTTCTTCTTTCTTAGTTTTCGTTTTATCACAATTACAATTTGTACTTAGTTCCTTCCAATTACAATTACTATACTCTTGTTGGTTTTCATACAGGTTACACAAAAAACGAGCTTCTTCTTTTTGTGATTTACCTTGAGGTGGATTTAGATCATTTTCATTAATACTATCAACTGTAACCTTTTTCTTAATAGTCCGAAAACAAATACATTTACCCTGACCAAAAACAAAAGAAGGTAATAATGTTAATATAACTAAAATTATAATATAAAATTTTAGCTTTTTAATCATAAAAATTTAGTTAATAGCCCTAAGACTTTGTTCAACACCTACAGCCTCTAAAACAAACCCAATTA
>JBDGRL010000002.1:12823-15155 GCA_042218065.1 Candidatus Magasanikiibacteriota bacterium
TTAATAGCCCTAAGACTTTGTTCAACACCTACAGCCTCTAAAACAAACCCAATTATTATATAAGCCCCAAATGCAATCAAAAGACCTATGGTAGCTGCAACCAAGGCATCGCGACCTTTTTGAAATCGATCTTGGTTGCCAAATGAAACCATCATCATAATTCCACCATAAATAAAAGCAAGTAGAGCCAAAGATCCGGCTATTCCAAGCAGATATCTCCCAATCAATATACCCTGCTTTAGCAAGTCATTTATGTTGTCGCAATAACCTTTACCTTTAGAATTACTTTTACCGGGGTCTCTTTGTGCACAATCTAATATAAGATCACCTTCTGATGCCGTTTTACCTTGTTGCTCCGGTGCTATTTGAGAACTGACTGGCATAGGGAATAACAAAAATAAAGCAACAAAAAAAACTAAACTAGAGAAAACTCCTGTACTAACACTTTTTCTGTCAAATTTAATCAGTCCTCTAGTCTTTCCTTTAATAGAGACAAATTTTTTTAAAAACTTATCATACATATTATTCACGCAAACTTATTTATGGGGTTTGAGACTAAAACGATAAGTTTAAATTTCACCTCTTCTTGTCTGCGGAATTAACCACCGAAACGAGGTGAAGGTAGTTACCTCAGAGTGGACAAGAATGAACAGACAAGAATAAGTGATAGATAAATAAAATCAAAAAGTTTGCTGAACTTTCCTAGCTGCATTACCAATCAGATTTGCATTACGTTCCTCAAGAGGCATTTCTTCAGGTGCAGGACGTTTAAACCCTTCTATCATATCAGCAAATGCCTGTTTCGCTGCCTCCAGATTTTTGCCCCGATACCAATTCTCTGCTGTAAGTATATTTTCTAAGAATGGCCGTAAGTCTGCATTTTCTTTCTGTGCTTCTATTTGAGATCTAAAAGGCGTAGGCTGGTTTACCGCCTCAGTATACCGTTTAACATTTTCTGGGTTAGTGAGATACCGAACAAAGCTCCAAGCAAGTTGTTTATTATCAGACTCTTTTACTACAGATTGAACCCAGTAATTGGCGATATTTGCAGGGTTGGAGGGGTTTAGCTGAGGTAAAGGTACAGTTCTGACTGTCATTTGCGGAGCACGTTGGTTTATCTCATCTTGATTATGAGCAAAACCTATATAAAAAGCAGTATTACCCCGGATGAATTCTTCTAATGCATTGGATCTGTTTTCATTCCAAGAATATACCGCCTTTTCTTCTCTCGCAAAATTAGTGTAAAATTTCAACGCTTGGTAACTTGGGTGTTGCTTAGTATTTTTACCTAAACCATTAGCAAAAGTTACAGTTCTATTCTGAGACATCTGAGTGCCATTCTGCATCATAAGTACAGACAAGATATCAAAAGAATTATTGATATTTTCTGAAGTACCCATAGCAATACCGGACTGAACTATATTTCCTTCGGAATCATATTTTGTAGTAGCCTTCACAGCTTTTTGTAGTTCACTCCATGTTTTTGGGGGTTGAGCTACACCGGACTTGTCTAAAATATCTTTATTATAATAAAGTGCCAACGTATCCATAGCCATTGGAAGTCCATAAACCTGGTCATTAATGATCACATCATTCGGAACCGTAGAAACATAAGTTCTTCTTACATCCGTAAGTGTCGGCATGAACTGATTTTTAAAATTGACCTTTTTAGTCTTACTAAATTTACCTGAAACTCTGAGGTTGGCTACCTGCACACGAGAAGGCATTGGTGCTAATCTCTGTCTGTGTTTTCTGAGCCAGCGAGTATGCATCGAAACAATATCTGGAGCTACATTATCAGCTAAAGATTTTATAAATAGATCATGAAACTCATCAAACCTCACCTTTCTAATCTGGATATCTACATAACCCCCTCTTCTTTGCTCAAACTCCTTGGCAAACTTCTGAAGTTGATCCATATCACCAAATACAGTCCAATAATTAATGGTTACCGGCTGTACAGCCCTTTTTTGTTTTTGAGACAATCCCTTGCAACCGATACCCAATAAAGTGACACCTAAAAGAATTGTAAACAATAATAAAAATTTTTTCTTCATGTAAATGTTATAAGAATAATATCAATTTAGTTTATGATAACATACTAAAAGTACTCAACCAACGAATTCAAAAAGCCTGCATAACAAAACTAACCAGTGCATAGCTGGCAAATATTGCTACCAAGCCTAAGGAAGACCACAGGATTGTTTTTAATCCTTGTAGATATCTGTCGGATTGACCTTCTGAAGTCATGATAAGCAATCCTCCATAGATAAACATTACTAGACCCACTGTGCCTACTACCTGTAGGAGTATTTTTATTACTCTTCCTACT
>JBDGRL010000002.1:15255-80936 GCA_042218065.1 Candidatus Magasanikiibacteriota bacterium
TACTAGACCCACTGTGCCTACTACCTGTAGGAGTATTTTTATTACTCTTCCTACTGCTTGAGAAGGCCCCTTAACTTTAAACTTATCTAACATGGAAGCATTAGGAATTGAAAAAGTAGGGTGTTTAGCTCCTTTTTTTTGATCTTTATCGTCTTTTTTTCCAAAAATAGTTTGCAGTTTTTTTCTATATCTATTTTTTGTTTTAAATTTATAACAGTTGAAAAAATCTTGATTTTGAATTGTGACTTTATTCCCATTGCACTGATTAACATCAGATAAATCTATTTTATTAATATTCTTCTTATTGTCTGGACCAGAAGTGCAAAAACATTTTTTCATCTCTTTTGATTTATTTTTTAACCATTCACTATATTCCTTTCTTTTATTCTTAGAAGCATACATTTTACAATCCACCAAAGAAAAATCAATTACAAATCTTTTTTGAGCATACTTTCTCATATTCTTCTTGCCTTGAGTGCAATTTCTTACTTTTTTAGTGCTGCGTATAGTTGAGTTTTTTTCAGGAATTTTACAGTAGCAAAAACCGGCTGAATAAGTTATATCAGGTAAAAATAAAAAATAAAATAATGAAAATATAAGTATAGTTTTTGAAAACCTATTGGACATTACATACTGCTTAAAAAGCCTGCATAACAAAACTAACCAGTGCATAGCTGGCAAATATTGCTACCAAGCCTAAGGAAGACCACAGGATTGTTTTTAATCCTTGTAGATATCTGTCGGATTGACCTTCTGAAGTCATGATAAGCAATCCTCCATAGATGAACATTACTAGACCAACTGTGCCTACTACCTGTAGGAGTATTTTTATTACTCTTCCTACTGCTTGACTTGCTGCTTGTGTGCTGGTTGTTTTTGTTTCTTGGAATTTATTTAAATTCTCTAATCTGTTCTCCACTCCTTTTGTAATAGGGTTTTTAACTGTTTCTGTATTTTCTTTTGATTTACTCCAACTACAGCTTTGAAAAACAGGGGATTTTTTTTCATTCTCTTTGCATTGTTTTTCGTTCTCAGCAGAAGTTACCAACTCTTTACCATTTTTCTTCTCACACATGCATTTTTCTTGAGCAGAAGCAACACCAGAAAGAAATAAAAAAATAAACAAAAACAATGAAAAAAAAGTAATTTTTTTAAGCATATGAAATAACCTAATTAATTAGGCCTTTCTTTTTAGCGAAATGCATCTCCGCTTTCAGCATTGCTTCAGGGTTTCCAGTATCAAAATACTCTCCTTCATATTCATACGCATAAAATGGAGCACCTTCATTTAACATTCGGTTTGCAGCATCGGAAACCCATATTTCATCATCCTTACCTCTGTCTTGAGTCTCTAAATACTTCCAGATCTCATTCGTGAAGATATAGCGCATACCTGCAATTATTATACCATGATCAGAAACATTATCCATATCTGGTTTTTCAACTAACTTATCTACTTTATAAGTTCTGTCTTCATCTGTAGAACTTACATATACATTACCATATTTAGTCATCTCTTGCTTATCTTCTAATTTCTGCACTCCTATAACACATTCTTGAGTTTCATGATAAGCATTGAGCATCTGCTTAACTGGAGGAGTGTCATAATCAATTACGCTATCCCCATCAGAGAAAGCAAACGATTCGTCTCCTACAAACCTTTTTGCTTGTAAAAGAGCATGTCCGTTACCTAAAGGACGTGATTGTCTGGTGTAATAAAAGTCTACATCTTCACAAACATCAATGACAGATTGTATCCTATCTTTTTTACCTTCTTTTTCAAGATATTCTTCATAATCATAATCCCTGTCAAAATGATCCTCGACTGCATTCTTGTTTGAACTAGTCACTAATAAAATATCTTCAATTCCACTTTCCGCCATCTCCTCTACAATATATTGAAGAACGGGTTTACCCAAGACGGGTAACATTTCTTTTGGCATGGCTTTTGTTGCCGGTAAAAAACGAGTACCAAGACCAGCCGCAGTAATTACTCCTTTTTTAACTTCTTTTTGGTAAGCAGACATGATTTATTGTGTTATTAAAATTTTAATTTATATGTTTTTATTAGCTTCAATGTTATTGAAGGATACCATTTTAAAGAATAGTTTCAACTTTTATTAAAAATACCCGCCTCTCGGCGGGTATTTTATAACTCAATTATTATGTACTTATTGTCTAGTATCGTAGGGAAGCAAGCCAGCTTGTCTAGCCTTTTTTATAGCAGTCGAAATATCTCTTTGATGCTTAGCACAAATACCAGTACGCTCTCTTGGTCTTATCTTTAGGTTTGTAGTCAGAAATCTTTTTAATAAATCTACATCACGATAATTAATCTCAAGCTGGTTTGCATCAAAGAAGCATTCATTTTTATCTAACTCTTCAAGTGTTTTCATATTCTCTAAATTATCTTAATTAATTTTAAAATTAAAATGGAATATCTTCTACTTCAATTTCTTCTTCATCTTGTTCTCCAGGTCCGCCACCTGACTGATTTTGTGGTTGTTGCGGCTGACCTCCGCTTTGTTGTTGGGACTGTTGAGGGGGTGGTGGCTGCCCTTGACCTTGAGACTGACCCTGCTCTCCTCCAAGCATAATTAAATTGTTTACCACTATCTCTGTTCTATATCTCTTTACTCCGTCATCGCCCGTCCAGTCTCGTGTCTGTAATCTGCCTTCACAATAAACTCTCCTACCTTTTGAAAGATATTGTCCAGCTATTTCTGCTAATTTACCCCAAATTACACAATTGTGAAACTCAGTCCTTTCTTGTTGTTCTCCATTATCATCGGTCCAAACTCGGTTTGTAGCTACAGTCATGTTAGCTACACTTCTGCCTGAAGGCGTGCTTCTAAGTTCTGGATCCTGCGTCAATCTACCTAAAATTGTAGCCCTATTCAGGTCCATAAAATAAAATTAATGTGAATTATGTGTTTATTATAACACAATTACACATCTGATAAATCTTCGTCATCATCTAAAATATCATCCAACTTATCGTCTATTTCTTCTATTGAAACATCTTCATCTTCTTCGGTTTCTGTTCGTTTGTCAACGTCTTCATCCTCCTCAGTAGCTTCATCTTCTTCGGCTTCCTCTTTTTGACTAGAATCTGTTTTAGTTTCATCGACGTCCTCTTGTTTTTTTTCAAAATATTCTTCTTTTTCATCAATCCACTCGAGTATCTCATCTCTGTTTTTAATGGATTTTATCTCATTAATTTCTCTTCTTTTTTCTTTTTGTTCAGGATCAACCTGTTCAATCATGGCTCTTAGTAGACTTGATATTTTGTTCAACTCCTCTTGAAGCTGGTCGTTATTAGATGGTTCTAAATTATAGTTAAATAAGAAATAATAACCATACTTAATGCCGTCCATTTGGTATGACATCTTTGTTTTACCCAAATCTCTAACATCTAAATTTTCAGCACCTAAATCTTTTAATATGTCTTTTACTTTTTCTAGTTCCGGCTCCAATTCGGTCTCTGTCAAAGTTCCGGGCAAAACAGTTAATAGTTCATATTGTTTCATAAATCTTTAATTTAGTTATACAAGTGGAAGTAATATAGGAAATTTTTTTATTTTTGTCAACAACTTTATTAAGCACCAAAGTTTCTTTCTCTAGTGTTAAAGAACTCAATAGCTTCATCCAGGTCTTTTTGGTCAAAAGCGGGCCAAAGAGTATCAGTAAAAAAGTACTCAGCATAAGCAGCTTGCCAAATTAGGAAATTAGAGATTCTTTTCCTAGCACCAGTTCTTATCAACAAATCAACAGGAGGCATATCACCTGTATCAAGAAAATCACCAAAGGTTCCCTCATCTAAGTCTTCAGGCTTTACGTCAGACTCCATAACCCTCCTTGCAGCCCTGGTAATCTCATCTCTACCTCCATAATTTATAGCTAAAGTTAAAGTTAAGCTTTCATTCTCTTTGGTTTCTTCTTCTACTTTTTGTATTGTCTCTCTGGTATCTTCTGGTATTTTGCTTAAATCTCCAATCGTGTTTAATTTTACGTCATTTTCTAACAACTCATCCAGGTGATTAATCAATCTTTCAAATAAAGAAAAGAGGTGGTTCAACTCTCTCTCACTTCTTTCTTTTAAATTTTCAGTAGATAAAGCAAAGACCGTCAAATAAGGTATATCCTCTTCTAAAACAAGCTCACCTACATCTTTTAAGTTTTTACCTCCTTCAGTATGTCCTTTTAATTTAGGTAACCCTTTACTTTTCGCCCATCTCCTGTTTCCATCCATGATTATTGCTAAATGTTTTAATTGATTGCTCATATTTTTTTATTTGATCTTTACACAAAGATAAGGATAGTGAAAAAGATTGAAAAAAGCAAGTTTTTGTGCTACAATTGTGTTTGTAAAATACAAGATACAAGCCGCGGTGGTGGAATTTGGTAGACACGGGGGATTTAAGATCCTCTGGGCTTTGCCTGTGCGGGTTCGAATCCCGCCCGCGGCACAAGTTGTGGATAATTCTGTGTGTAACCTCCTTCTAATGTGGATAAATAAGGGTGATTTCCACAATTTCTGTGTATAACTTGCCCTTAGAAGGCTGGTCATTATCAACAATCTCTAGATTGTAAAAATGATAAAAGTTTTATATAATTAACCTACTTAATAAATAATTCAAAAAAATATGGGAGAAATAAGTAAAGAAGAGCTTGAAAAAGAAAAGAAGCTAATATTAAAAAAATTAATCGATCACGCTGAATACAGTCCAAAACTGGAAGAAAAAATTAAAGCTAAATTTGAAGACTTAGGTGATGATGTAGACGATAGTGTTCATGAGGTAGAACAGATGGAAGTGGAAACTACTGTGGTTTCTTTGCTTTTCGATAGACTTGAAGATATAAACAAAAAACTAGAACAAAAAGAAAAATAATTATAATAAATTGCTCCAAGGAGATACACTCAAAAAAACCCGCCCAAGTTACTATCTTCTTGTTGGCGGTGTTTTTTTAATTATTGATCAATTTTTAAAATTCTTAGCAAGAACTCATACAAATTATAGTTACTATCTCTATAAGCCATGGGTCGGCTGGGAGTATTTTGAAAACACAGGTATAGCATTTGGTTTAAATATACCGACCTGGTTTTTAATTATCATAACTCCAATTATACTTGTTTTATTTGTACATTTATTTTTAGAAAAGTCCTTCCTTGCAAAAACAGGTATCTTGAGTTTACTTTTACCGGGTGCCATTTCAAATTTTATAGATAGAATTTTATTTGGAGTTACGATAGATTATCTGAGATTTTTTACAACTCTATTTAACATAGCTGATGTCTTAATAATATCCGGAATTTTAATCTTAATATTTCATTACCTTAACAAAGAAGAAGGGTAAATTTTATATAAATTAAATCCAATGTTTTCTAATCTAAAATCAGCCACAGTTATAGGTTTAGAATGTCGTTCGGTTTCTATAGAAGTGGATATCTCAGGTAGCTGGCCCGCTTTTCAGATAATAGGACTACCAAATACCGCAGTTCAAGAAGCAAAAGAAAGAATACGGGTAGCCTGGAGAAACAGCGGCTACTCTTTCCCTAATAACAAAAGAATTATAATCAATTTAGCTCCTGCAGATGTACGAAAACAAGGAACAGCCTTTGATTTACCTATGGCGTTAGGTTTATTTTTAGCAGAAAAACAAATAGATATAGATCTCTCAAACTGTTTATTTACCGGAGAACTAGCTTTAAATGGACAAGTTAGACATACGAAAGGAGTGCTTCCTTTAGCAATTTTTGCTAAAGAACAAGGTATAGAAAATCTTTTCGTCCCACAAGCAAATGCAGAAGAGGCAGCGGTTATCGAAGATATAAATGTCTTTCCTGTAGAAAATCTAAAACAAATATTAGATCATATAACCAAAAAAGAGAAGATTGAATCTGTAAACAGAAAAAACAAAGAAAATTTATTAGAATACAACGACCATCAGATTGATATATCAGAAATAAAAGGTCAAAGTTTCGCCAAAAGAGCACTAGAGATATCAGCGAGCGGATCTCACAATGTTTTATTAGAGGGTCCGCCGGGCGCAGGAAAAACCATGCTTGCAAAATCTTTTCCTTCTATTTTACCAAAGCTAACTGTAAGTGAGGCTATAGATGTAACAAAAGTCTACTCAGTAGCAGAAGAGCTTCCAGAGGATAAACCTATGATTACCAAAAGACAGTTTCGGGCACCTCATCACTCAGCCAGCTCTTCTTCTTTGGTGGGGGGAGGAAGGTACCCTTCACCTGGAGAAATATCTCTAGCTCATCGTGGTGTATTATTTTTAGATGAATTCCCAGAATTTCCACGAGATGCAATCGAAAACCTTAGACAACCTCTAGAAGAAGGTCAAGTCACCATTTCTAGATCTGAGGGCAGACACACCTTCCCTGCTGATTTTATGCTTATTGCAAGCCAAAACCCTTGTCCTTGTGGGTTTGCAACAGATGAAGAAAAGTCATGCAACTGCACACCCGGTCAAATAAAAAGATATAACAAAAAAATTAGCGGACCAATAAAAGACAGAATCGATTTATATGTGGAAGTATCCAGAGTAAAATATGAAAAATTAAGCAAGGACACGAAAAAAGAAAAATCAAAAGAAGTCAAAAAAAGAGTAGAACAAGCAAGAGAAAGACAGCAAGAAAGATTTGAAGATGAGAATTACAATACAAATAATGAAATGAGTAACGAAGATACAAATAAATACTGTCAAGTAAACCAAGAATCAGAACAACTTTTAAAACAAGCAGTAAATAAAATGAATCTAACTGCAAGAGGGTATCAGCGGGTCTTAAAAGTAGCTAGAACCATAGCAGACCTGGAACAATCGGAGGATATAGAAACTTCTCATGTAGCAGAGGCACTTCAATACAGAGATGATAAATAAAACTAGTATACAATTAACGGATATATTTCAGAGGGTTTTTTCTTCGACCTCTTATCCTCACCTCAAAGTGTATATGAGGCCCGGTTGAACGCCCCGTAGACCCCATTGCAGCTACAGTATCACCTTGAGTTACCCTCTCACCCCTACTCACGTATAAACGGTAAGCATGAGCATATAAAGTCCTAACTCCACCTCCATGATCTATCACCACATAACAACCATATCCACCATTCCAACCACAACTAGATCTCACCACTCTACCTGATTTAGATGCCAATAGGTCTGTTCCTCTTGGTCCTGCTATATCTAAACCAGTATGACGCCACCCAAAATATTGAGTTATATTATGCACGGTAGTCGGCCAGATATAACCTGAACCAGCAGGAGTATTAACAGAGCGGCTTGGAGAAGTAGCTTGTTGAACCGGGTTTTCCTCTGCTTCTGTTGTTTGCACT
The DNA here is from genome assembly GCA_042218065.1 of Candidatus Magasanikiibacteriota bacterium. GTDB lineage: Bacteria > Patescibacteriota > Patescibacteriia > Magasanikbacterales > UBA922 > JBDGRJ01. The sequence goes on from JBDGRL010000002.1 coordinate 22,608, forward strand.
TCACTAGTTTCATCTTGAGTTTCGGTTCTAGTTTTTTCTCCATCAGGTACTATAAGCTTTTGTCCGACATTTATAGTTTGATTTTCCAGTTCATTATACTTCATTATCTTATCTACCTGAGCATCATACTTATTAGCTATACCTTGTAAAGTATCCCCTGGACTAACTGTGTGTAAAACCCCGGAAACCGGTAAAATTTTCAGTGTATCCCCCGGCCTGATATATGAATTATAACTAAGATCATTCGCCCAAAGAATGGTTCTGACACTTATACCATATCTATCGGCTATGCCACCCACTACATCGCCAGGTTTAACTGTATACTCAATTATATCTTTCCTGTCGCTTTTCACTGAAGATGTAGCTATAGTCCTATAATTTCTATCAATAGAAGTGCCTGGTGGAATATTTGGTTTCATGATTGCAGTTCCACCTATGTTGAACTTATTTAATTCTCTTTGATTTATACTTATCGAAGCAGAACTTAATTTCTTGGCTGCCACTACGCCTTGTCTCCATTTTGGGGTAATTTGAGTAACAGGGTTTGACCGCATCTTAATCTCTTCAATTTCAAAATTCTGATCACCGGGCCCAACTATAGAATAAAGTATAGTTTCTCTACCAGCTATAGAAGCAATATCCTTGTTGTATAACTTGCTGTGAGGAATGCTTACGACTACTGCTGCAATTAAAAAAATAACCTGCAAGGTGGATCTCTTCCCTAAAAAGCCGACAAAACCTTTATCTGTAGCAAACTTAAACTTTTCCGACCACTTTCCTAACCTTAATTTCCACTTGTAAAACCTAAAACCTAGCTTTTTCCTAATTATATCAGACAAATACTCTATCAGGTTCCAAACCAATCCCAGCAACCAAAACAAAGCTTTTTTTACTAGCTTTAGTACTCTATATAGTAATAAAATTGTCTTGTAAAAATATATCTTCATTGTACCTGATTGGCTACATCTTCAGTATTATCAATAAATTTTGTGGTTTTGTCAATAATTATCACTTCAGACTGTTGAAATACTATTCTAGCACGGATTCGAACACCTTCCGAGCCTCGCTGATCAGACAAGATGAGGCTTCGGCCCGGAAGATATTCTGCACCCTTTGAAAATGTAAGTTTTTTAATGTTCTTAACACTTAGATCGCTGAAAATTTTTAAAAACCAAATTCGTATCATTTTATTTCTAAAATTCACTGGTCACAAACAACCTGTCTTTGTTTTTTTCACTAAAAAGTTTTTGACAAAAACACTTCCTCTTGTTATAATTCCCCTCAGACTTATCTAAATTAACCAAAATCAAATGGATTATAAAATCAATGAACTTGATGGTTCAGAAGTTGAAATAGAGATTACCGTAGAACCGGAAGAATATAAAGAAGATATGAAAAAAGCAGCTGAACGAATCTCAAAAGAAGTCGATATTGACGGTTTCAGACAAGGAAACGCTCCATATAGGGTAATCAAGAATGAAGTTGGGGAAATGAAAATAATGCAGGAGGCAATTCAAACTATAGCACAAAGAACCTATGTAAAAGCACTTAAGAAAGAGGATATTGAAAGTATAGGATCTCCAGAAGTAGATATTAAAAAAATGGCACCAGGTGATTCAGTCGAATTCACTGCCACAGTAGGAGTAATGCCGGAAGTTGACTTAGCAGACCCTAGTGAGTTGGAGGTAGAAAAAGAAGTAAAAGAAGTGAAAGAAGAGGATGTGCAAGATTCTATAGACAGCTTAAGAAAAATGCATGCAGATGAAGAAATTAAAGAAGGACCGGCTGAAGGTGATGATAAACTAGTGTTAGACATGAACATGTCTGTAGATGGTGTACCAGTTGAAGGAGGTCAGGCTAAAGATTATCAAGTTTACTTAGATGAAGACGAACAACACATACCTGGTTTTAATGAAAAAGTGGAAGGTATGGAAGCAGGAGAAGAGAAAGAATTCACCTTAGACTTCCCAGAAAACCATTATCAACAAAATTTAGCTGGTAAAACTGTGGATTTCGATGTAACTGTAAATGAGGTATACAGTCAAGAACTACCTGAATTAGATGATGATTTTGCAAAAAAAATGGGACAAGAAGATGTAGAGGGTATCAAAAACTTAATCAAAGAAAATCTTAAACAAGAAGCTAAGAAGAAGGAAAACCAGCAATTTGAAATAAAACTCTTAAACAAAATGGTAGAAGAATCAGAGTTTGAAGAAATACCCGAAGTACTTGTAGATGCTGAAAGACAGAAGATGTACGAGGAGTTGAAAAATGATTTAGATAAAAATGGAGTAACAATTGAACAATATCTAGAAGATATCAAAAAAACAGAAGAAGAACTTCTAGAAGGGTTTACAGAACAAGCTACAAAAAGAGCAAAAACAGCTTTAATCTCAAGAAAATTAGCAGAAAAAAATGAAGATCTACAACCGAAAGAAGAAGAGATAGAGCAAGAAATAGAACGAATAAGACAAGCAAATCAAGGTAACGAAGAAATGGAAGAAAGACTACAAAACCAAGAAGTAAAAAACACTATAGCAACCACCGTCCAAAACAGAAAAGTTGTAGAATGGTTAAAAGATCAAGTTGAGGTAAAAGAAAAGAAAGAAGAATAAATAAAATTTTTTAAAAATAACAAAAAAACACCCTTTTTTACAGGGTGTTTTTTTATTTAAATACTAAATTCTTTAAAGATTATTTCAATATTAAATTATGTTTTAATAAGTACTGTTTTTCTTCTACTCGTTTTACCTCTTTTTATTTTAATACCTGAAGTATCAACACCGAACTTCTCTGCCAATATTTTTAATAACTGTTCATTGGCTTTACCGTCTTTAGGTTGAGCGGTTAAATTCACTTTTAAAGTGCCATCAGCCATATTATTGACGGCTACCTGAGAAGAATTAGGGTTTACTTTTACTTTAAGTTTTTTCATTTTAGAAACTGCATAACTATTAATCAAATCTACGGTTTATCTACACCACCATCATTCCAGGGATTACACCGCAATACTCTCCAAAAACACTTTAAACTACCTTTTATAACCCCCTTCTTTTTAATACTTTGTTTGCAATACTCACTACATGTCGGATGAAATTTACAATACCCACAAGGATAAAACTTGCTAGACCAAAAGCTATGATCCGGAGAGAAAAACTTCTGATAAAGATTTAAAATTAACAAAATTATTTTTTTTCCTATTCTAGATAAAAAATTTACAATTCTTATTAACACAATTATTCAATTATCCCCACTTTTGTTAACAAATTTCTTATATCATCTTTAATATCTTCAAATCCATAATCTAGTATAGTCTCTTTTGCTAAAATAGCGGCTAAATAACCTTTATTTTTATTGTACTGATTCAATAATTCCTTTGTAGCTTCCCTAATTTGCCTTTTCTTTTTGTTTCTAACCGTAGCTTTATTTGAAATATTACTACTTACTATAAAACCTATCTTTAAATCATTTTCATTGAATCTACCAGAGTATTTATCTATATCTATTTTCCAGTATTTTAAATCAACAATATCCCCACCTTCAAAATCACCTTCAGAGAACAAAATTTCAAAATTTCGTTCTTTTTTTAACCTAAATTCAGAAGGAATCACAAAATTTACTCACGTATAGGCATAACGATATACTTGTAATCACTCTTACCTTCCTCTTTAAAAAGACATGGTGATTCAGAGCTGTTCATCTTAAATTCTACTTCTTCGCTCATATTCTGTAACCCATCCAAGACGTATCTATGATTTAATAAGATAGAATTATCTTCGCCCGTTATATCAGCTTCTACTTGGTCTTCGTGCTCTCCTTTTTGAGTACTATCAGAAGATATCTCTATGTTATTATCACTAGAATTCAAAATAAACTCAACTGAGTTTACTCCAGCTGTAGTAAAAAGACTAGCGGCTCTAATCTTCTGAATCATTACATCCACCGGAAAGGAAGCTTCACTAGAAAATGAGTCAGGTATAATTTCTGCATAATCTGGATAATCTCCTTCAACTAACCTGCTAGATAATTCAAAGTCACCATACCGCATAATCATCTGATTTTCATTAAAAGAAATCCTCACTTGAGACTCGTCAGTTAGACTTTGAGCATTTGATATCAGTCTAGCCATCTCACTAACAGTAGAACCTGGAACTATACACTCAAGCTCATCTTCCCCTTGTGCTACAGACATTTTCTTTTCTGCTAAACGATAAGAATCAGTAGCTGCAAGAACTAACCCATCATGACGGTCACCAAAAAAACCAAAAAACACACCGGAAAGTTCTGGTCTAATCTCATTTTGAGCTACAGCTATTTCTGTATTTTTTAAAGATTGACGAAAAGGTTCTGCTAATAAAGAATAAGTAAACTTTTCTTCTACCTCAGGGATTACAGGATACTCTTCAGGATCTTCACCTTTAATTTTAGTACTAGAAGTACCACAAGTTACTGATAATTCATTACCTTCTAATTCTATTTCAACTTTCTCATCATTTAAAAGATGAATATAATCCTTCAACGTACTTGCAGGAACAGTAAACTCACCTTGTTCTTCTACTTTTGCTCTAAAGGTAGATTTTACTGTTAACTCCAAATTTGTTGCTGTCAGTTCAACTTTACTTTCTCCAACCTCGATCAATATGTTTTTTAATATTGGTAAGTTAGGATTCTTATCAACCACACCACTCACTTGATCCAATGAGTTAGCTAAATTTTCTCTGGTACATGTGAGCTTCATGTGTTTATTTAATTAATATTTATAACTGATTATTTTTTAAAATTTTATGTATATTATTAGTGTTGTGAATTGTGGGGATAACTTTTATTTTGCTTTAATCTTAGTCATACTTCTGGATTTATACCACTTAACAATAGATCTAACAACAAGTTAATAATGTGTGTACGAGATCGAACCTTATTTTGTCAGCTGTGGATTGCTGTTTATGGGATGTTAATGGAAAGTACAGTTTTATTCAAGCTATTCACAGCTTATCCACTTGTGGATTTAATATTACTATACAGTCTTTGTTTGACTAAATCTATATCTTCTTTCAAATCTAAATCTTCTTCTATCTTTTTTTCTATTTTTTCATAGCCGTGAATAGCAGTAGTATGATCCCTACCACCAAGTTCGTTTCCAATCTCTGGGTAAGACATATCCAGCTCTTCTCTTAGTAAAAACATTGCTATTTGTCTAGGTAAAGAGTATTTCTTTTTTCTGCTTTTACCTAGTATTTCTTCTAATTCTATATCAAAAAAATCAGCAACTGTATTTAATACTTCTCTGGATGTAAGTGTTTTCTTTTGGTTCTGAGATTTGAAGCTATCTAGTACAGATTTTATCGAGTCTTCTGTAGGTTTGAAGTTCTTTAATTGATGGTATGCAATAATTTTATTTAAAGCACCTTCAAGTTCTCTGATGTTACTTTGCACTAAAGTTGCTATCAATTCAAGTAACTCTCTATTAATTTCAAAATCCTTTTGTTGGCATTTTTTATCAAGTATAGCAACTCTTGTTTCTAAATCTGGTGAATCTACATCAGCTATCATACCCCATTCAAATCTACTTTGAAGCCTATCCTCTAAGGCTGGGATAGCTTTTGGAGGTCGGTCTGAGGATATAACTATTTGTTTATCATTTTGATACAGTGAGTTGAATGTGTGGAAAAACTCTTCTTGTGTCTGTTCTTTTCCACTTATAAATTGGATATCATCTATAAGCAGTAGGTTTACATCTCTATATCGATCTTTAAACTCATCAGCCACGCCATCCTTAACTGATCCAACATATTCACTAGTAAATTTCTCTGCACTTACGTATAGGATTTCTTTTTGTTTATTTTTCTTTATTATCTCATTAGCGATTGCTTGTAGTAGATGTGTTTTTCCTAAACCTACATCACCGTAAATAAATAATGGGTTATATGCTTGTCCTGGTTCTTCTGCTACTGCTTTAGCGGCTGCGTGTGCTAGTTCATTACCTTTACCAACTACAAAAGTTTCAAAGTTATATTTATGACTGATACCATATTCTTCCGCAACATCTTTAACTTCTTTTTCTTCTTTCTGTTTATATTGAGGGTTTTCAGGTGTTGACACTTCTTTTGTTTCTTTTGGTTGGCATTTCATATCTTGTATCTTGTTTTTCTTTTCTATTTCATACTCAACTTTTTTCACTTTGATACCACTTTTTTCTTCAAGTAAATTCTTTATCTCATTATGGTATTTCTTTTCAAGCCAGCTTTTTATAAAACTGTTTGGCACGCAAATACAAACTTTACCCTCATCTTCGTCTACTTCACCGATTCCAGTATTTTGGAACCAAGTAGAAAAACTAGCTTTAGAAACTTTAAGTTCAAATTCAGCTAAAACAGATTGCCAAACCTCTGTTTTTTCCATGTTTGATGTGGATAAATTAATTCTAGGTATATTTTAGCAAAAAAATGACGAAGGTAAAGTTTTGTCAAACTATAAGTTATGGATAAACCTGTGGAAAACTTGTGGAGGTTGTGGATATCTCCTTCTAAACCTATGTTGAAAACTTGATTTTATTGGTTAATTAATTGTGAATAATTAGTTTTTAAGATTATTTTAGATTACTGTTTTGAAAGATTATTTAACTTTCATTTTCATACTTCCACCTATATACTCATTGTTATTGGATCTTATTTTTGCTTTTATAGTCCACTGTCCTTTATTTTCTTCTGGATAATTATTCCATATGACTTTGTTTCTTTCTTTTTTGAATCTTGTTTTGTCTTTAATTTTCTCTAGAGTTATAGATTTGTCATTTTTTGTGGCTTGTATAGTTATAGAGTCTATTTCTTTTTCTTTGTAAGTTCTGAAAAATATAGATAATGGATAGTCTCGTTTAGTTATAGTTTTATTAAACCTTATGAAAGATACAGAGGACTTAACTTTACCTGCTTTTAAGATAAAGTTAATCTTTTTGATTTTCCTGTTTCCAATATCATCTTGAGCAATAATTGTTAATGTATGCTTGCCATCTTCTAAGGTTTTAGCTTTGTAATTTAAATTGAAGGGGTGTTTGTCTTCTACACCGACATACCTTCCATCAATTCTGTATATTACTTTATCAACTCCTCTTGGAGCTGAGAATCTAATATCAGTATTAATTTCTCTGGTCGTAATTGTTGAGCTTGGTTTTGGGTAGACGACATTAACAGTAGGAGCTAGCTCAGGTGAATATCCTTTATCTTTTTTGGTTGGAGGTTTTTTAAAGGTTAGATTCCAGTCAGGTTTTTTCTTTTTCATTCTTTTTTTCCAGTCTTTGATTGCTTTTTCCCATATTTCGTACTGTGGGTCTTTACTTGGATTTTCTGGTCTTGGTCCTCTGGGATTATCTTTATCTACGTAGTGGAGTATTGAGTGTGGTGGTACAAAGGTTTTTGTTTCTATAAGATGATCTGGAGTTGAGCTGGTGGCAATCAGGCCTGTTTCTTCATTTATTTTCATTTTAATTTTACCTTTTTCTCCTTTTAGTATTGGTTTATCTACGTCTAAGTTAGGGGGATCAGGGAATTTTTTTATTGGCTTGTCTTCAAGAGCTTTTTTCATAAACTCATTCCAGATCGGTCCTGCTACTTTTGAGCCGCCAAAACCTCTTTTCATAGGTGAGTTATCTGTATTTCCGGCCCAAACACCTGCAACTAAGTTCGGTGTATATCCCATTGTCCAAGAGTCTACATAATCGTTTGTAGTACCTGTTTTTGCAGCTACTGGCCTTTCTTCTAGTTGAAGCACACTATCAGTACCAAATGCGAATGCTCTTGCTTCGTTGTCACTTAGTACGTCAGTTATTAATTTGGTGTACTTTGCATCTATGATTCTTTCCCCTTCTTTTTTCTTTTGTTCATAAAGTATTTCTCCATTTGGCCCCTCTACTTTTAGTATACTTGTAGGCTCCCTTTGTATGCCTCCATTGGCTAAAGTTGCATAAGCATTTGCGTGTTCAAGAGGTATTACTCCTCCCCCTCCTAATACGAGCGATAGTCCCAGGTTTCTTTTTGATAAAGTGGTATATCCTAAATCTTTCGAAAACTCTAATGCTTTATCAGTACCGGTAAGATAAAGTGTTTTTACCGCAGGGATATTTATAGACCCTTGTAGAGCTTTTCGCATTGTAACTGGCCCTCTTTCTTTAAGGTCATAGTTTTTTGGTATATATTCTTTTGATTCCGGAACTGCAAAATCGGTTTTTACGTCATAAAGTATAGTGGAAGGAGTATAACCCTTTTGAAATGCAGCTGTATATACTATCGGTTTGAAGGATGAGCCGGGCTGTCTTTTAGCTTCAGTTATAATATTAAATTTACCGTCAATTTTTTCATTATAAAAATTTTTTGATCCAATCATAGATAAGATCTGGCTTGATTTTGGGTCCATAGCGACAAGTCCTGTATTATCTGCTTCTGCTTTATTTAATACCTTGCTTCCGGTAGAGCTTACTACTTTCTTTGCTTTTTTTTGCATATCCCAGTCTAAAGAGGTGATCACTTTCAAACCACCGGTGTCTACTTTTCTTTCTCCAAATTTATCTATCAATTTCTCTCTTACATGGAGTACGAAGTGTGGAGCTTTTATATTTTGAAAATCTCTAGATAAGGATAGAGGTTTCTTTTGTGTATTCTCCATTTTTTCTTTTGAGATATAACCTTCTTTATACATTCTATAAAGTACAAAGTTCCTTCTTTGCTTAAGTTCTTTTGGGTTGGCAAGAAATGAGCTCGGAGCCTTTGGTAAACCGGCCAATATGGCAGATTCATTTAAATTTAAATCTGAAACCTCTTTGTTAAAATAATCTTCAGCTGCAGATGCTACCCCGTAGTTTGTAGAGCCATATGGTATTTCATTGAAGTACATTTTGAGTATTTGTTTCTTGGAATATTGTTGCTCCAGCTTTAGTGATAATATCATCTCTTTAATTTTTCTAATGTAGCTTCTTTCTCTTGTTAAAACAGCATTTTTTACTAATTGTTGAGTCAGTGTAGATGTGCCCTGTATTCGTTCGTTATAAACTATGGCGTTGAAGACAGCTCTAGCAATGCTCAAAGGTCTAACGCCGTAATGTTCATAAAACCTATCATCCTCCGTTGCTATAACCCCTTGTTTTAGGTGTTTAGGAACTTTATTCAATTCAACTAGAGTTCTATTTTTATTGGCAAAAATTTCGTAAAGCAGGTGTTCTCCACTCCTGTCATAGATTTTGGTGGTTTGTGCTATATCTCTTTGTATTAGTTGATCCGGGCTGGGAAGGTTTTTACTAGCCCAAGCTGTAATTATTGTTATAGAAAGAAAACCAAACACAAATATAGTCAAAGCACCCCAACCTATAATCTTCTTAAATTTTGAACTTTTTATGAAATTTATCTTAAAAATGAAGGAGAAGATATAAAAAATACCACTGAATACAGCTTTAATAATGCTCCAAAGAAATTTAAAAATCCAAGCACCAATTTTATAAGATACTGTAAAAACTTTTCCTAAAACACTTGTATTTTTCTTCTTTTTGGTGTATTTCTTCTTGGTTTTTTTATTTTCTTTTTTATTGTCAAAGCCGTAGGATCTTCGGTCTTTTTTACTCATGTTTTCTATTTAATACATATAAATACTAACAGGGTTGACAAAAATTTTCTAGTATGCTATACTCTTGCGTTGTTCTAGTTGAGCAACAAATTTAGTACTTAACTTATTTTATGAATATACTGGATCAAATCAAGTTAGAAGATAATTTAATAAGACTTTTTAGTCTTTCAGTTATAGCAATTTTTGTCCTAACTGCAGCAAAACCAGCAACAATTACCACAAAAGCTAAAAATAAAACACCAAAAAAGAACGAAATACATAATTTTAATGGAAATAATCTACCTAAATCTAAACAAAAAGATCCTATAAGGTCTTATTGGGTTGTAGCCACTGCTTATTCGTCTGAGGTAGGACAAACTGATGATTCACCATGTATACCATCTAAGGCTGATTTTAACCTCTGTGAGCATTACAAAAAGCACAAAATAGAGGATACGATAGCTGCCAACTTTCTACCTTTGGGAGCTAAAGTAAAATTCCCCGAGCTTTACGGTGATAAAGTATTTACTGTAAGAGATCGTATGAATGAAAGATATAACGGAACTGCTCGTATTGATTTTTGGAAATCTCACACCTCTGAAGCCGAAAACTTCGGTGTCAAAAGTGTAAAAATGGAGATTATAAAATACTAAGATTGCAACAAGCAGGTAAAAATGATAAAATTTACCTGCTATGGCACGGTAGCCAAGTGGTAAGGCAGGGGACTGCAAATCCCCGATCCCGGGTTCGATTCCCGGTCGTGCCTCAAGATTAAACCGCTTTCTGAAGACCTGGATTTTACCGGACTTACTTCTAGTTCTAATGTAGAATCACTTTTTCTTACAACTGTAGATAGGCTAAAGCAAAGGGGTATTACTGCTGAACTAGCAGAATCAAAACACACTTCCGGTGGTTTTTTAGGAGTCTTGTCGGTGAGTCTGTATGAGCTAAATATAGAGATAAAAGTAGAGGTCTCGCTGCGAGAAAAGAGTGCTAAAAGTGAGATTATAACTATCGCGAATGATTTCATTCCCAGCTATACAATTACAGCACTAGCTCAAGAAAAAATTGTAGAAGAAAAGCTGCAGGCTGTGTTTAAAAGAACTAAACCCAGAGATTGGTACGATCTTTATTTTTTACTTCGCTCTCGGCTGGTTCCTGTAGAACAAAGAGATGTTTTAAAAGATGCCCTAGTAAAACTTAATCAAACAGATATTTCCTTTAGAAAATTGAAATTATTATTACCTCAAGACCATCATCAGATTTTACAGGATTTTGAGAAAAATTTGTCTCGTGAATTGAAAAGATTTGCAGACTGACATTCTGCTTTGGGTCAAGTTGGCACATCCGCTCTGATTTTTCAAACCCCGATCTCTTAATGAATATATTTTTACTACGTATTTAGAGAAGCCTGACTTGGACTCTTTTGAGAAGATAATAGAAAAAAGCAGAAAGATTGTAGCAAAAAAGATATAGAGAAAGAGGATGTTAAGGAGATTATAAAAGAAGTTAGAGATGAAAATAATTCTTGATACAAATGTAGTTGTTTCCGGTATATTTTGGTCCAGTCCTCCATTTGAAATGCTTCAAGTTGGAAGAGAAATAGATTTCAGGTTATAATTACAAAAGAAGTTTATAATGAATGCTTGACATTTTTTTGATTTATTGTATAATTAAGTTGGTTATTTATGGAGTAAGATTATTAATTAGCCTGGTTATTTTATGAATAGTGTTCAATTTATTAAAAGGGATCTACTTGAAGAACTGAAAGACCACTTATCTGAAAAAGAAATGTCTCTGATAGTCGGCCCCAGACAAGCAGGTAAGACTACCATAATGAGGAAAGTGCAGTCCCACCTGGAGAAAAACGGACAAAACACTCTGTTTTATGATTTGGATAAGCAGCCAGAGCTGTTTGAAACACAAGAAGAGTTTTTACAGAATCTCAAACTTGATGCGAACAAACAGAGAACATTCGTATTTTTAGATGAAATTCAACGCAAAAAAAACGCCGGTTTGTTTTTAAAAGGTATATATGACCGTGATTTAGACTATAAGTTTATAGTTTCCGGCTCCGGCAGCTTGGAGCTTAAATCCGATGTGCATGAATCCATGGCGGGAAGAAAATTGGTGTTTGAATTGAGTACAATATCCTTTCCGGAGTTTGTGAATTTTAAGACTGATTATCAATATGAAAGTCAGCTAGATCAATTTTTTCGCCTCAGAAAGGAAAAAGCTAGACTATTTTTGAAAGAGTATCTTAATTTTGGCGGTTATCCCCGTGTTGTTCAGAAACAAACAAGAGAACAAAAAAGAAGAATGATTGGTGAAATAGTGGATAGTTATTTAAGAAAAGATATAACTGATTTGCTTGGTGTCAGAAAGACCGATAAATTCTCTAAACTGATAAAAATAGTTAGTGACCAAGTAGGTCAACCAATGAATTACTCTAAATTAGCCCGTGATCTGCAAATAGACCAAAAAACGATTAAAAATTATATTTATTATGCTGAGGAGACTTTTGTAGTGGATAGAGTAAGACCTTTTTTTAGAAATAGAAAAAAAGAATTAACTAAAGCACCTGTTCCTTATTTTTTTGATATAGGTTTTAGAAATTATGAGCTAGGACAGTTTGGCAATTTAAGAACAAGCAGCGAGTTTGGTATAGCTTTTGAAAACTTGGTGTACAATCAGCTTAAATCTAAGACCAGATTTTCTGCTTATGAAGTAAAATATTGGAGGACCAAGAACCAAACTGAGGTAGATTTTATTGTGACTTCAAGTCAAAGAAGAGCAGTTCCGATTGAGGTGAAATATAAAAACTTGAAAGAAACCAAAATACCCCGTTCTTTCAGGAGTTTTCTAAAAAAATATGAACCTGAAAAAGCTTATATCGTCAATCTAAGTCTTAATGAAACCAAGGAAATTGAGGATGTTGAAGTTGAGTTTATTTCTATCTTTAATTTTTTAGGCAAGTTGATAGTTAGCTAGAAGAGGGTGTTTAATACTTAGTACAGTTTTGAGAGCATGCTTTAACTTATCCGCGGCAGTCAAGTGATAAAGCAGGGGGCTCCAAATTTTCGATTAATGTCGGTCGTACCTAAAGATTAAATCGCACAGAAAACTATGCGGTTTTTGTAGTAAATTAAATATAGATTAATTTTCTTTTTGTTCTGCTAATTCTCTAATAAGTTCAGCTTGCTCTTCGCTAAGAAGGTCTTCACTAGCAGTGCCTACTCCACCTGACCCTTCCTTATCAAGTCCAAAAGCTTGATTTACTTTATCACCTCTTACAACTATGCTTATATGCTCTTCTCCATTTGTTAATTCTTCTGTTCTAATATCGAAATTATGGTCTCCAGCATCTGATACTTCTATTCCTTCTCTGTCTGAAACGTCACTACTTTCAAAAATAGCCTCAGCAATACCAGCTTCTTTTATTTTTTGGTCAATCTCTGGGGCAGACGACTCACCTTCTTGTCCAGATTCTTTATTACACTTTGGACAAGTTTTCCCTTTAGGGGTGCCGTGACTACATGTGGGAGTGTACCCTTCACCTATAGCCATAAAATTTTATTAAGAATAAACAACAACTTAATTATATATATATCGATAACTGGTCAAATTAGCTTAGTTGCAAAAAAGCAAGTTTTAAATTAAAAAGTTTATTCAAAATCCGATTAATGCTATAATCCAACTAAATTTAAAATTGTTATAAATGGACAAAAAAAACTACAAAAACAGACTCGTACTCATAGACGGCCATGCCATAGTCCACCGTGCCTATTATGCTCTGCCTCCTATGACTACCAAAGACGGCACTATGGTCAACGCGGTCTATGGTTTTACCACTATGCTGCTTAAAGTTCTGGAAGATTTGGAGCCGACACACATGGCGCTGGGAGTGGATGTAAAAGGAAAAACTTTTCGTGATGAGATGTATGAACAGTATAAGGAACATAGAGAGGAAAAAGACCAGGAGCTGTACGATCAGATACCTATGACTCACAAGATTGCTGAAGCTTTTGATATCCCGGTATATAAAAAGCAAGGTTTTGAGGCTGATGATATTTTGGGAACTGTAGCCAAACACATCGATGAGCTGGACGGAGAAGATACGGAGGTGATAATAGTTACAGGTGATAAAGATATGCTACAGTTAGTTGATGAGCGCACCCGTATTGCTTTGATAAAAAAAGGCATAACTAACTTAAAAGTATATGATAGAGATGAGGTAGTTGCGGAATATGGGTTTGCTCCTGAAAAGATGATTGATTATAAGGCTCTGAAAGGCGATTCATCAGACAACATACCCGGCATCAGCGGTATCGGAGATAAGCGAGCCAAGGATTTGATCGATACTATTGGAGGAGTAGATGAGGTGTTGGATCAGATTGATAAGCAAGATAGTAAGCTTTATAAGGAGTTTACTGAAAATATAATCTCTAAGATAAAAGACGGAACAGAAGATGCACAGATAAGCAAAAAGTTAGCCACAATACGCACTGACGTAGAAGAAACTAATTTTGACTTAGATAAGTGTAAGCTGGATGAGTTTGACCAACAAAAGATCAGAGATACATTTAAAAAGTTTGAGTTCTTTTCTCTACTAAAGCGTATTCCCGGCGCTGAAAACTTTGATACATCCAAAAAGAAGGATGATTTTCTGAAAAACTTGAAAGATATTACAAGAATTACTACTTCAAGTGATTTAAAGCAATTGAAAAAAAAGATAGATAAAAACGGAAGTTTTGCTTGTAAAGAAGTGTTAAACTCGGAGTCAGTTATAAACTCCAGGGTTGAAGGTTTTGTATGTTTAGTAGATAATCAGCCCTTTTATATAGATATTAATGAGATAAACAGTAAAGAAAAGGTTTTGGATTTATTTGGCAAGGATATAGAGGTAGTAGGACACGATTTGAAGAGATTAGCCAAAACTGTACTAGACCAAGGCAAGCCCTTTAGTTCAAAGCTGTTTGATATCAAGGTCGCATCTTATTTGATAAACTCCTCAGCCGACAGCCACAGCTTGGAGGAGATTATCCTCCGAGAGCTGGAGATAGAAGCTGAAGAGGAAGACAACCAGGATACTCTATTCGGAGAAGACCCGAAGCTGATAGCAGAGAACCTATACTTTTCTCTTAAAATAAAAGAAGAATTCAGCGAAAAGCTGGATGAGGTGGATACTGAAAATTTATTCGAGGAGGTGGAGATGAAGTTGATACCTATCTTAGCGAAGATGGAACTAAACGGAATTGCTATAGACCGAGACAAGTTTGACGATCTGTCCCAGCAAGTAAAAGAAAAAATAAAACAACTCGAAGAAAAGATTCATGAGCATGCGGGAGAAAAATTCAATGTAAACTCTACCAAGCAGTTGCGTGAGGTTTTATATGACAAACTTGAGCTTCCGACTGAAAATATAAAAGAAGGCAAGACAGGCTATTCCACGGCAGCAAGTGAGCTGGAGAAACTTCGGGGAGAGCATCCGATTGTTGAGCTGATAGAAGAACATCGTGAGCTAGAGAAACTTCGCAATACATATATAGATGTACTTCCTACATTAGTAAATGAGAAGACAGGTCGGATTCATACCAGCTTTAACCAAACCGTCACCGCCACCGGCAGACTTTCCAGCTCGGATCCGAATCTGCAAAATATACCGATACGCTCCGATTTGGGCAAAGAAATACGAAAGGCTTTTGTAGCAGAGAAAGGAGGCAAGCTTTTAGCTGCAGATTATTCTCAGATTGAGCTGAGGATAGTGGCACATCTGTCGGGAGATGAGAAGTTGATAGATATTTTCTCTAAGAATCAGGATGTACATACCGCTACAGCCGCTGAGATTCATGAAGTTGAGCCCGACGAAGTTACGGCTGATATGCGCTCAAAGGCTAAAGAGGTTAATTATGGAGTATTATACGGCATGGGGCCACACGGTATGGCACAACGGACGGATATAGACCGAGCGGAAGCCAAAAAGTTTATAGAGCGCTACTTTGAGAAGTTCAGCGGCGTGGAGAGATTTGTAGATAAATCTATCGAATATGCTAAGGAGAAGGGTTATGCTGAGACCATGTTTGGACGTAGACGTTATCTACCAGAGCTTGAGTCTGATAACTACCACCTTAGACGTTCAGGCGAGAGGATGGCGATAAATATGCCGGTGCAGGGCACTCAAGCCGACCTAATCAAGATGGCGATGATTGAGATTGATCAACATATTGAGGATAAATTTAAAGGTGATCTTAAAATGTTGCTTCAGGTACACGATGAGCTTGTTTTTGAAATAAATAAAGACGAGATAGACTTGGCCAAAAACATGATAGTAGAACAGATGGAAGATATAATTGATCTGGTTGTTCCGGTGGAGGTTGATGTGGCTGTAGGTGATAGGTGGGGTGAGTTGAAGTAAAATTAGCAACGCTGCTGTAAATAAATAGGAAACACCAAAACAAAAACCGCCCTCTCGGGCGGTTTTCAGGCTTCGTATTTAGAAAGATTTTATTCTTCTTTCATTTTGCAAATTCCACACCAGCTAAAACATTCTTTTTTAATTAGCTGCCAGCTTCCTCCACCTAGTGCAGCTAGAGCTATATTAGCTCCTAGCAGTGCAATATCTAGACGTGCCGCTTTAAAACCGGACTTTGCCTTCACTGTCAGGATAGCTACTAGCATAATTATAGCTAGTAGTTTTGCAAAGCATCTTAGGTAAACACCTAGAATTAAGGCAATACCACCCAAAAACTCTACAATAGCTACTAGGTAAGCCCAGAAAGTTGGTCCGGGTAGGCCGATGCTGCCCATCATACCTACGATAGGGTCGATACCTGTTAATTTAGCCCATCCTGTGGCTATAAAAATAGCACCTACTGCAAGCCGCAGCGCCAAAAAGCCTATATTTCTCAGCTTTTCTTCTTTGATTTTACCCATAAGTATATGGGTTAAGAATTAACTAGTTTAATTATAGCAAAATTTAATCGTTTTTAAAAACTTTTGGTGAAATATTAGTCAAGTTTCTAAAGCCAAAAGTTCTCAGAGTCCAATCTATCACTATTCTTATTTTTCTCACTACTCCCGGCATAAATAGTACATAAGCAGTTCTTCGCAGCCACCAGGCAAGCTTTCCAAACAATTTTAAATCATTTAGCCAGGGAAAAACGGCTACTCCGTACCACTCCCCTACCGGCATAAGTCTTCCCTTGGATTTAAATGTAAATTGTTCTATATCGTTGTCTGTAATCTCGGATGTGATCTGCCTTGCGATGTATTCTCCTTCTTTGTGAGACGCTTCTCCCAGCTGAGGATAAACTTCTTTAGTTTTCGGGTCTTTTATCAGGGCTATATCCCCGATCGGATACAGCGACTTGAATTCCAGGTGTTGTAGGTGCTCATTTGTTGGAACCCTGTCTTCTTTTAGGTATTTTTTCGGTAAGTATTTGCTGGCTTGAGTAGTAAAGCCTGTAGACCAGATAGTAATATCATTCGGCACCTGTTCGTTATTTGATAACTTTACCTGATTGTCGGTTACTTTATTTGCAGAAACTTTAGTGTGTATTTCAACCCCTAGATCATTTAACCTTGCTTTAACTTTATTTTGCACTTTTTCACTCATATTACACATAATAGTATCCTGCACTTCAAATATTTGCACCTTCATATTAGTTTCTGGGTACAGTTTTTTGAAGTCATCCTGTTTTAGCTGCGCGATTTCTGCAGCTATCTCCACACCGATATATCCACCTCCGACAATATTAATATGTAGTTTATCTTGTTGCTGTTCTAGCTTGTTAATGAGTATGCTTTTTAGCTCAAGTGCCTCTTCTAGAGATCTTACATGATGAGTATTTTCCTTGGCGCCCTCTACTCCGCAAAAATTAGTAACACTACCTAAAGCCAAAACACAGCGATCATACCTAATAGTACCTATATTTGTCTCTACTTCCTTTTCTTTAGGGAAGATAGTGCTTACTCTGGCTTGTCTGAACTTATGTCTCGACTTGTAAGTAAGCTCTCTAAGCTGAAGAGTAGCATGGGGCGGGTCAACTGCTCCGGTAGCGACCTCATGCAACAATGGAACAAAGGTAAAGTAGTTGTTTTTATCAATCAGAGTTATCTCTTTATTTATGTTTTGCTTTTTAAATTTCTTCTTGAGACTGCGAAAAGCTTCAAGACCGGCAATACCTCCTCCTAGAATAGCCACGTCTGTTTGAATATCGCTCATATTATCAAATGTAAATTAGACTAGGATAACTATAGCATTTTTAGGGTTTTTTTAAAATGAACGTACACCTATTATTCAGATCTTGTTTAGGGCTTCTGTAGTTTGGCAATAAAGGAGGTAAGCTTTCCGTCTTGTGTTAACTGCAAAGATTTTTCCATATTAAAGTTTTGTTTTATTTTAGGTTTGAATTTCTCTGGCAGTTTTTCTTGAATTTCTGTTTTATTTCTTTTGATTTTATTTAATACTTTTTTGTAAGTTTTAGATAAATGTGTGTTTAGATCTTCAAAATTTTCTAATCTGTTTAACACTATCGATGAAGATGTTGGGTTTTTTAATTAAATTGACGTCATTCTCAGACAGCCATTTGTTTATCTTCCTTTCTATGTCTTCTCAGACGGAAGGGTAGTCCAGACACCCTTTGAACATTTTGACTTTCATTTTTTCCTCCTGTTTTACTACACCTTACCACATAACACCCGAACGGTTTAACAGACGGCATTACGTCTGAAATTATGTGGGTTTGTTAGAGAACGATAATTATTACAAATATTTTTTGTAACAAGTATCGTTTTCTAACTTGAAAATCGGAGTGCGGCGTCAAGTGAGTGCAGTACTTGACGCCGCATGTACTTTGGTCTCTACTTGAAGCACAGCTTCAAGTAGAGACACCGGACTTACGTGTCCAGCGGTTTTTGAGAGTTAACTCTCTTGTTTTGGCGCGGATTCGACAGCATCTTCGGCTCTGTTCTGCCAATCACCGGCATGAACCACGCGCTCAACGGCAAGTTCTTTCGCTTTCGTGGCTGTAAACTCACCATTGGCGAAGTCACGCGCCAACTCTTCCTTGTCGAACACGAACATGGCGTGTCCGTAGTTCGGAGAGTCGACCACGTAGACAGGTTCGCCGTCTTTTTTGCCGATGAAGAGCAGACGTTCGCCGAGACTGACCTCGACGTCGTGACATTTATCGAAGATGTCACCGTCGAAACATTCGCCCTTGACCTTCTCGATCCGTTCTTTGTTTCGATTTCGTTTCCTTTGCTTTTTTACTTGCTCTCGGACAAGTTCGTTGGAGTTGATCTCATCGAGAAACTTGCCCTCAATCGCTTCCAGAAACAGCCCCCAGTTTTCCTCTTTGATTGGTTGGGCGAAACGGATGTCCTGATGCTTTTTCTGCCACTCGTGTCCATGAGGGCGTTCAGGCGGGATTTCTATCTCACGGTTCGTCATTTTTGAACCAAACCAACGAAAGGGTTGCTCGAATTTTCTAGCGAGCACATCCCCCTCCGAAAGATTGCGAGCCTGCTCGAAAGTAATGGTTTCGTCCAGGATCGTAGTGGCACTACAATAAGGCTCCAAAATCTCCGTTCTTAAAAGCAGGTCTCCAATAATCTCTTTATCCAGATCAGCCAACTCCATGATTTTATCAAGTCTTCCATATCTATAGAATCCATCTAAGAGGGATGAGCTTTCGTCTTTCTCTTTCCAACTATTTACCGACCCATCCCAGCACATAACAGGTACTTTTTTGGATCTAAAAGTAAAATGGCTTCCATCTTCAGTTTGGATGTAAACTACCTCTACTGTCGTAGGAAATGAAATATTAGGGTCTCTAGGCATGAATCCCCGTGGATTACACTCATCACTTGGACGATCATAAAACACTGTTCTCGGCTGATCCGAATCGGAAAAGTATACTTGTTTAAGGTATTGCTGCAACTTTCGATGGGTCTCCTCCTTTACATCTACTTCTGGTACAGGCATCATCGAAGGATCGATCCCCTTTTTTGTAAAAATTTTCTCAGTATAGATTCTTTTTGATTTAACTGTAAGAGTTTCCAAAAATCTCTTTTTGTTGTCGTTGCTCATCTTCCTCTCCTCGTTTGAGAAGAATTCAAAACCGCGGGTTCAGCTGTCTGAACCGCTTCCAGAGCGGAATAGCATACTTGAGAAAAGTACACTACTCCGCTCTGGATTTTTAAAGAACAATATCATCAATATTGACATCGATGACATTACATTTAAACATAATTATTAAAGTTTGTCAAGCCTGTCATTGATTTTTTGATGACAATTTGTAATAATATATTTGACTTAAAGTAGGTGTTGGAAGGCTAATTTATCATAATTTAATTGACAAAATGAAAACTTTAAGAAAAAATCTTCAAAAACTCGGCTTTTCAAAAAATAAGATCGACGTTTATCTTGCTTTGTATGAAGAAGGTGAAGCAAAAGCTAGAAAGATTATTGATAAAACGGATTTACATAGGAATATTGTCTATACTGAGCTAAATGAGTTGATTGATAAAAATTTAGTTGCAAAAAAGGAGGAAAGCGGAGTTGCGGTGTTCCAGGTGCTTGCCCCACAAAGACTAATGCAAGAGATAAAAAGGAAAGAAGAGATAGCAAAAAACACTATAGAAGAGTTGCAGACTATCAATGAACCACAAAAACAGGAAATTGTTATACGAGAAGGCAAGGAAGAGCTTCGGGACATTTTGTATGAAATGCATGAAAATAGAGATGAAAATGAGGAGTGGAAAATATTAGGAGCCTCAGAAAAATGGTTTGAAAAAAATATTTTATCTCAAGATGATTACAATGAGCTGATCAAAAAACAAGAAAAAAAAGGTTTTAGAAAAAAAATAATTAGTTCCAGTTCAATTAAAGATTTTCCCGAGAGAAGTAATACTGAGTTTAAATTAGTACCCAGCTTAACTACTGAAGATAATGAAGTACATGTTTTTGGAGATAAGGTAATTCATACTGTTTTGGTTGAACCTTATACGGTAATTGAGTTTTCAAACAAAAAATTAGTTAATTCCTATGATAGTTTCTTCAACAGTCTTTGGAGCCAAGAAGTCATAACTTACAGAGGCTGGGATGAAATTAAAAATATGTATATGGATGTAGTTTTACCTTCATTGGAGTCAGGGGATGATAGTTATTTGTTCACGACTTACCCCCAACAAGAAAAGGAAGCTGAGATAGGAAGTAGAGTTTGGGATGAGTTTAATGAAAAATGGAAAGAAAAAGGTTTAAATAAGAAATTTATCTTTTTTTCAGAAGAAGAGGCAGAAATAACAAAAGAGAGACACCGGGAAACCGGGATAAGAAAAAAATGTGAGTATAAAACTCTACCTAAGGAATATTTTTCTGTCTTATCCATAGTAATTTACGGTGATAAATATGTGGCGCTAACTGATCTTTCCGAACCTGTTGCTACTTTGTATTCGAATGAAAATATAATCGAAAGTTATAAAAGTCATTTTAAGATGTTGTGGAATATTGCAGAAAAGTAAAATAAGTTTTATCATACATAAAAATAATACTTCTTTTTACTTTATGGTTTTATTACTTTACGGCGAAGACACCTTTCGCTCTAAGCAAAAATTGAAAAAAATGAAGCAAAAATTTAGCGATGAGAGGGATAAAGAAGGTCTAAACTTAGTAAAGCTTGATGCAGAGAACTCTGAGCCAGGAGAGATCGAGGAGCAGATATTCGCATCTCCTTTTCTATCAGAGAAAAGAATGGTCATAGTTGAGAATTTTATAGAATCAGACCATGATAATCTGAAGGAGAGATTGTTGGAGAAAATAGAATCCAGGAAAATACCCGATTTCATTAATTTAATTTTTTGGGAGGGGGATATTGATCCAAATAAAGGAATAGCTCAAGATTTATTTGATCGACTGCAACAAGAAAAATACTCACAGGAGTTTAATAAATTTGAGGGGCAGAAGCTTCGGGCGTGGGTAAGTAATAAGATTGAAGATTTGGGGGGTGATATTAATAGAGGTGCTTTAGATTATATGGTCCGACATGTGGGGAATGATATGTGGCAGCTTAATAATATTTGTCATCAGCTGGTTGCCTATACCGACAAAGGCACCATAGAGCGAGAGGATGTAGATGTATTTATAAAAGAGGATGTAGATACCGATATATTTAATTTAATTGATTCGATAGTGGAGAAAAAACCGAAAGAAGTGTATAATATGATTCGTGAACAATACAGATCCGGAAAAGATCCTCACTATATTTTTGCTATGGTTTTACGTCAGTTTAGGATAATGTATAAGATAAATGATGCAATAGAGCGTGGAGAAAACCCAAAAGGTAAAAAATATGCCAATAAACTGGATCTACACCCTTATGTATTAAAAAAGACCCGGCCTGTAGCCGAGAAATATGAAAAAAATAAAATTGAAGATATTTACGATAAGCTGCTAGATATAGACGAAAAAACTAAGACTGGACAGCACGACGAAGGGCTTTTGGTTGATGTTTTTGTTGGTGAGATTTGCAAAAATGCTTAATCTATAGAGTTTTCAAGTTCTTCAATAGCCTCATCTCGTCTTTCTATAGCAGCTTCTATTTTTTCCATGACAACAGTATCTAGCCCCATATCTTTTGCTCTTTTTTGTGCTTGCTCTAATCTGCCACTTTCAATAAGTTTTTTAATAAAATCTGCAACAGATGTTTTTTCAGTGGTAGATTCTTCCTTTGTGAACTCCTCATCCTTGCCTCTATAAATAACAGTTTCAAACATATTTTCATTAGAATCATCAACTATATTTATCCTTAACTGATTTTTTCCACTGGATGATCCGGCGCCTTGTTTTGCAGAGAGTTCAGCCTGGTCAGCTTGGGTTATCATTCTGCTAGCTATTGTTTTGGGTTTCCCAGCCAAGCTTTCTTTTGGTGAAACAATTCTTGATCCCATACTTACAGATAAGTTTTTTTGTATTTTCCTTCTATCTTCATCAGAAAGACCAATAGTTTCGTGAATATCAATATCTGTTAGTTTATCAAAAAGTCTTTTAGGTGCGGACATTGCATTTTTTTTGCTACTAATCTCTCTAAACATTACACTAAACTCGTCACCACCCTCACTAGCTGCCACATCAGATTCTCTAATTGTGTCTTCAATAACTCTTGCGATCTTTTTAATTATCTTGTCACCTGCCGGATGGCCAAAATTATCATTAATTTCTTTGAAATCGTCTATATCAATATAAACTACATTAAAAAACTTATCTCTTTCTCTGTCTTCCCCTATTTCTTGGGCTAAAACCTCTCTTATGGGTCCCTTTTCCAGGAGACCAGTTAGATCATCCTCCCTCCCTTCTATTTTAGTTTCAGTGAATCTTATTGCATGATCAGCTATTATCTCTTTTTCTACTTGAGTTATTGTGTAGCCCTCACCTTTATCTTCTCTATTTTTTTTAAGCCTGGCCTCAATATCTCTCTTAATAGTATCTTTAAGTATGCCCTTTTTTAGATTTTCCATTGGTTTACTTTCACTTCTAATTTTTTCGAGATATCCTTGTAAATCTTCTAGGCTTTCATCCTTTAACATATTTTCCAAATGGGATCTTGCGATAGTTTCACTCATATCAAATTCTTGGGTTTCTGGTTCTTCGCCTCTTCCTCTCTGACCTTCGCTTGTGTCCATATTGTACTATTGTTGTTTATTAACTTTCTTCTGCATCTGAGACATTATTCTAGAAGCTTTATTTTCTTTAATAGCACCGACTTTAGCTGCTTTGTCTAGTGCTTTTTGAAGATTTGAAAGTTTTTCATTTAACTCATCTTCATCAGCTCCATTTTTTATAGCTTTTTCTAGTTCTTTTTTGATTTTTTTATATTCCTCTTTTCTTTTGTTATTTATTTTTGTTCTTTTCTTGGTTTGCTTCAGGTGTTTTTTCGCTGAAGGTCTGTTTGGCATATTAATGTTTTTAATAAATTAATCTAGATTAAACTATAGTAAATTTAGTCTATTTTGTCAACTTTCTAACTCCGGGCCTTCTACTTGTTCAGCTTCTATTTCTTGCTCTACTTCGGTAATTTTAGCTACATCTTTATCTACTTTTCTCAACTCATCATAAGCAGTATTAAAATGATTCACTGTAGTAGATAGAGTTTTTCCTAGCTTTTGCATATAAGTATCGTGATTTTGGATGTGGTTTTTTAACTTTTCTACATTTTTTCTTATTTCTTTGGCGCTTTCTTCTATTTGAAGAGATTTCAAACCTTGCAATACAGTTTGTAGATAAGCTGCGAATGTAGTTGGTGATACGATTATAACATTCTTGTCCTTGTGTGCATACTCGATTAAATTTCTTGTAGTCGCTTCAGTAGAACCTACTTTATTGACTAGAAGATCATAATATATTGCTTCAGCCGGGATAAACATGAATGCAAATTCTAGTGTACCTTGGTTTGGTTTAATGTACTTGGAAGTCTCCTTGATTCTATTTTTTAAGTCTTTTTTAAGTTGTTTTTTTATTTTTTCTTTTTTATCTTTGTCTTCTGTTTTCATAAGTCTTGAGTAATTGTCCAATGAGAATTTTGCATCAACCGGTATTAGCCCATTTTTAGTTTTCACCACTGCATCTACTTGGTCACCATCTTCGAATTTGTATTGCATTTCATATCCCATTGGAGGAAGAATGTTTTCTAGTATTAGTTTAAGTCCTGCTTCCCCCAGTGCTCCTCTTCTTTTTTGGTGGGTTAAAACCTGTTTTAGATCTTGAAGCTGTTCTGAATAATCCATTACCTTCTCATTTGTCTTTTCTAAGCTCGTTAGTTTTTTCTGTAATTCTTTCAGTTCTTTTTTGCTATCTTTGGTTATATCTTTGATTGTTTCTTTGTTCTCTTTGTATTGTTCCTTGATAGATTTGTTTAATTTTTCCTTTGTTTTAGACATTTCTTTGTGGGTGTTTTGCATTTTTTCGTCTACAGTTTTATTTAGTTGCTGGATTTGTTTCTGTAGCATCATCATAGAATCTTTATTTTCTTCAGTTTGAAGCTGTTTTAGTTTTTTATACATTATATATATACCCACTAATGCGGCAATCAATAAAATTGTGAGTAAGATTAATAAAAGCTGTTCCATTTAAATAGTGTTACTTAATGCCAAGTTATTATAACACTATAGGTAATGGATAGAAAATTTTAGTATATTATATTTTACGACGCAGAATTTATTCTTAATTAAGTGAAATTTAAGTTTGTTAAAAAGTGATTAAAAATTTAATCAGAATCTGATTTTATTAATTCTCGTTTGTATCTTAATTTATTTTATTTGAAATTGTTTCACGTGAAACAATATAGGCTTTTTAAACTAATAAGATTAAAATAAATATTTTAGCTTGATAAATTTATTGAAATTTGTTACTGTGAAGTTGTTCTTTCAGGACAACGAGTTTGCTAGTGGTAATTCCTAGGATTACCTACTGGCATGCCCTAGCCATCTCTGGGAGCAGCTAATAGCTGCCTAAGATTGATGCTCCGTTCGGGCGAGTCCGGATAATCAATCTTAGAAAAAGCTGGCAGCCGATGCTGGGGCTTACTTGCCTTCGGCAGGGCAGGACCTCCTCCCCAGTGAATCGGTTTGGGGTTTCACCCACCCCGCCTCCCGATAGATCTCTATTGCCCTGATCAAGCAATATATCTACCGGGAGGTAAACGGGTTTTTTTATTTAAAATTGTTTCACGTGAAACAATTCTGCTCGTATTTTACTCTGATATGGGTATTTAGCAGTAATTTTGCAGTTAAAATGTTTCACGTGAAACAATTTTACATCAATATACAGTCTTTTTGCTTATAAAAAATGTTTCACGTGAAACAATTTAGTTACTTAAAACGTGTAAATAAGACAAAACACCGAAAAAAAGTGAATAATATTGTTTCACGTGAAACACTTTTTAAACTGAATAACCAAAATTATCTTTATTTGCATATTTATTACTTTTTTTTAGTATAGCTCCCTTTTTTATCTTAGATTGATAACAGCTCCCAAAAATGCTATAATCACCCTGTATTGTTTCACGTGAAACAATTTAAACCAAGAAAATATAGGAAATAGGGTAAATGAGATGAAAAATGGATGAAAATGTTTCACGTGAAACATTTGCCCTCGTAGTTTAATGGACAAAACAAAAGCCTCCTAAGCTTTAGATGCACGTTCGATTCGTGCCGAGGGCACAAGTAAATACTCTTCATTAGAAAGGTGCTGAGTGTTCTTTTAGTGTATATTTAGACTCAATGTTTCATGTGAAACATTGAAAAGATAAATTAAACTTGTTAAACCCCTATAAAAGCCAAAAAGTTATAAAGATATAGAAAAAAGTATATTTATAACTGAAAAGTACATAAAATTGTTTCACGTGAAACAATTTGGTAAAACCTTTAATCAAAAACGGGCTTGTTAATTGTTTCACGTGAAACAAAGAGGAGTTAAAAATCTGTTTAGTTGTTTTTTGAAATTTTAGCGTCGTAAAATATTAATATCTTGTGGAAAACTTGTTGATAAGTTAAAAAAATTAGTGGATAAATTGTGTATAAGTTCTTAAAATCTGTTGATAAAGCTGTGGATAAAAACAATTTAAACTAAATTAAGCTCAAATTATAATAAGTTTATATAGATCCGTTTTTATCGACTAAATATTGAAAAATTCATCAATCAAGGCGTATTAGATCATAAAAAAATGTTACTGAAATGACTTACGGTTAGATCACAAAAAATGTTACTGTGGTGTGTTTAATTTTTTAAATTGAACACACCATGAACAATCAAGCTAAAACATCTTACCAGCGAGTGCAAGAGCACTCGCAGATAGACCAGAAAGTAAAAAATAAACTTAAAGAAAAATTTAAGCAACTTAACCCCAAACAACTTAAAGAAAACATAGACAAAATGATTAAAAAGATTAGAAAATCAGCCCAAAATACAAAATAATTTCAGTAACATGCTTTTATGATCTAACCGTGGGGGGTTGAGTAACAATTTTTATGATCTAAAGCGCAAGGTACACCCTTTTTAAAGTATGTGTTATAATAACCACATGAATTTGAAAAGAATAATCACAATATCAATCCTTTCGTTTGTTTTATTTGCCATTCTTCCGAAAACTGCTGACACTCAGATGAGTGGAGGGGGTTATAATATTTATACTGACAAGTTTTCTGTGGTTAGTACTAATACTTCTACCGGTGGCGCTTATGAGATTACCCAAACTGGCGGGCAGTACTTTGCTACTAATACAAAAAAAGGCAGTTTTGAGTTGCGCGGAGGATTTCAAGCACAAGAAAAAGGAATTTTAAAGGTAAATTTAAGTAAAAATACCCTTGATTTAGGTACTATTTCAAAAAGCAATGTATCAAAAGGTAGTATAAAAGTCACAATAACGACTGATTCAGAAACTGGATATAACTTATCTATAAGCGAAAATCATAATTTAAAGTCAAATTCATTAACAATAAATGATGTTTCAGATGGTTCGGTGACTGGTGGCAGTCAAGAGTATGGAATTACTACAAAAGGGGCTGATGGTTTGCTAAACCAAGACAAAGGTATTTCTGGCAATTTAAATATAGCGTCACACGATGGACAGGTGTACAAACGAACAGTGGAGGTTATATTTAAAGCATCTTTGTCCAATACTCCTGCTAATAATGAAGATCTATCACACAAAGTGACATTCAACACAACTGTAAATCCTTAAAATGATTAGAAAAATAGCAGTTTTCATAATAATACTTGCTCTTTTTTTACCTTTAGAGGCTGAAGCTGTGTCAATTTCTCCTTTGCGCCAGGCAGTTTCTATAGAAAAAGGTGAAAAGAAACAAGTTCAGGTTAGCGTAAAAAACACATCAGACTCAAGAAAAAAATTTGTACCTGAGGTGAGCGGTTTTGATTTAAATAGTAGGGGGAGTATAAATTATGAAGCAGAAAGTATAGCTGAAGACTGGTTGCTTTATGACAGAAACCCCTTTGTTTTAGACCCCGGAGAAGAGAAGGAGGTCAGTTTTACTATTAATATTCCAAATGAAGCTAAATCAAAGTCTTATTATTTGGTATTATTTATAAAAAGGGCAGGCATTGAGAGAAAGATGGCCGCCAGCCCAAAAGTAGGGTCTTTGTTATTTGTTCATGTAGCTGGGACTAGAGTAGAGAAAATGAGTATAGATAGTTTTGTGTCTTCTCGAAATTATTATTTTAGTACTCCGGTAAATATTAATATGAATACGAGAAATCTGGGTTCTATTCATGTTATACCTCAGGGAGCTGTAAGTATATTAGACAATGGAGAAGTGGTGGCAAAGAAAGAAATAAATAAATCTAAGCAGATGGTTTTGCCGGATGGTACCTTTTCTAGAGAATTATCTTTTTCTAACTTAAATTGGACAGAAACCGGAAAACTAAAAGCAGTAGCTTATTTAAAATATGGCAGAACCTCAAAAACTACCTCTGCTTCTACAGAATTTTGGTTCATACCCAAAAAAGTTTTGATTTTTACTGGTGTCTTGATTATAGCTCTGCTTTTCTTACTTTTTAGATTGAAGTCAAAAATAAAAAAATATGACTAATGAAAAAAAACAGAAAATTTTATTTTTTTCTTTATTTTTTATTTTTATATTGGCCTCCTTCTTTTTTATAAAAAATTCCTTTGTTTTAGCAGATTCTAAATCAAAATCTGCTACCATAAAAGGGACGACAAAAAGTGGCGGCGGTGGAGGTGGTGGAGGTGGAGTAAGTAACTCTTCTCCTGATATATCTAATATTTCTACAAGCACCCGGATGAATTCAGCTACAGTTACTTGGAAAGCTACTGATGATAATCAGGTAAAAAAATGTGATTTCAAGTACAGTTCTGGTGTAAGTTACAACAAAAGCGTGTCCGTCACAAAAAGTGGTAATACTTATACAGCTAAACCTTCAGGGTTGAGCCCCACCACTACCTATAACTTTAAGATTATATGTCATGATAATGTTCAAAGCTCTGATGAGAAAGGACAATTTACAACTCTAGCTAAAGCTATAATAGATCTTAATTTAACTGCGATTCCTGCAAAAAGGGTAAAAAAGAAAGGTGGTAATTTAGCATTAAAGTTCATATTAATCATTGTTGATCCACAAACCAATAATGTGATGTTAAAACACAAAGGAACTACTAATTCAAAAGGTACTTACACTGCAAAAAGATTAAAAGCGGGTGCAGGATCAGCCCATGCTTATCTGAAGGGGCGCTCTCACTTAGCAAAAAAGATTGTAGGTGTTAATATAAAAGATGGAAAAACAGTGAAATTAGACTTTTCTGCAGGAGGAAAATCTAAGTTGATTCCCGGCGATGCGGCTGGCAAGGGTCTAAAAGACAACTTTATAGATATATTAGATTTATCAGTAGTACTAGCTAAAATGAATACTGCCGACAAGGACACTGATTTAAATAGGGATGGTATAACTGATATTTTAGATCTTAGTATTTTATTAAATAATTTTAATAAATCTGGAGCAAAACTACCTTAATATGGTTTTTAAGAGTGTAGATAAAATTGTATATTCTTTAGTCTTGGCTTTATTTGTCTTGGTGTCATTAGGATATTTTTCAGTAGCGCAAGCAAAAGGTGTGTTATCTATTAACCCCAGTTCAGGTCAAGCAAAGACCAACTGCCCTTTTAATGGGGATATAAGGCTAGACACAAAAGGAAACAAAGCTGATGCCACACAGGTTTATATTGATCATGATTTTACAGGAGGACAAGAGACATTCTCTTTATCCGGTTCTCGCTTATTCAATTCTTACTCTAATATTAAAAATAAGAATTTGCCTTCGGGGGTTGAGGACGGGTTAATAGGGTATGGTGGTAAAGTCAGTGGTTCAAACTTAAAGTTTGCCAGCTTCAAATTAAAAAGCCCAAATAAAGGCAAAACTGGACAGGTAAAAATTTACTTTAAACCAAAGAAGAATAAGACAAGTAAGGTAGCTAAGAATGGAACTAATATATTATCCAAAGTAAATAACGGAACTATTAATGTAGTACAAGGATATTGTGAGAACAAAAAGCCAAATGTAGTAAATCTAGACCCAAAACATAGAGAACCAAACCACCCTGTGGATAAACCGATAAAATTTGACTTAACGGATAATAGTTCTGGGGTTGATATCTCGACCCTCCAAGTGATAATTAAACACAATAATAAAACTAACAAATATAGTAATCAAGATTCGGAGGTTACAACTAACAAGATAAATAATACAGATTATTCTGTAGAAGTTGACCCTCAAAAAGACTTTACTCCTCAAGTTCGTGTGGATGTAGAGGTGCAAGTGAAAGATAAAGCAGGAAATCAAGGTAAAAGAAAGTACTATTTTAATGATTTAACTTGTAAGCAGTTGGGATGTGTGGGGGTGCAAGTGAAAACTCAGTGTAATGATGGTAAAGACAATGACGGTGACGGTAAGATAGACTTAAATGATCCGGGTTGTAGTAGTAAGTCAGATAATAATGAATATCAGGTCGGTCTTACAAAATGTAATGATGGCCGTGATAATGATGGAGATGGTTTAGTAGATTTCGCTGATCCTGGCTGTCAAAGTGAGAAAGCTCAAGTGCAACAACAAATTAAGACGCAGACTGTAACTAACACAGTAATAAAAACAAAAACTACTACGGTACCGACAAAAGTTCCAGATAAAACTAAAACAGTAACTAAGACTGTACAAAAGGTCATAACTTCCACAGTAAGAGAGGTTGAAACAGTAACCACAACTGAAGTAGCAACAGTCACCAAAAAAATAGAAAAACCTGACTGTAATGATGGAATTGACAATGACGGAGATAAGTTGACTGACTTTCCTGAAGACCCTGGGTGCGACAGCAAACAAGATGATAGTGAGTTCGACAAAGCTACGCAAAAAGTACTGCAGTTATCTGATGTTTCTTTTCAGATAGGAGGACTGAGTGTGGAGCCTTCAGAAGGTAGAGTGGTGGATGTACTTAGAGGGTCTAAATTAAATGTCAGTCTAAATATCTCTAAAGTAGAAAAGACTATTGAATCGGTGGAGCTACAATTTCAGGACCAAAAGAAAGAGATGTTCTATAATAATGAAACTGGTAATTATTCAGGCGAGATTACAATAGACGAGAAAAGAGGAGTTTATAGTGGCTTTGTTAGAGCTAATTATTCAGATGGCGACTTTGATTCTGTTCCGTTTAGTGTTTTGGTGCAGCCAAGTGGAAAGATAGTAGGCAGAAATAAAGAGGGTGAGATATCTGGACTAAAAGGGGCAAATATAAAAATTCAAAAATTAGAAGACGGAGAATATACTGAGTTTAAGCAAACAAAAACAAATAAAAATGGAATATATAGTGTCTTTGTACCGAATGGTGTTTACCGGTTGTCGATATCAAAAAAAGGTTATGAAAGTGATGTTACGGCTGGGTTCGAAGTAGAGAACAACATTATAAATAAGAAAATACAGCTGCTTGAAGATATACAACTTCTAGATCCGAATGTTTCTACCGGCAAGAAGATACAGTACATACAAGATTTATCTGTAAAGAAGACTAAAGAAGCAGGGGAGCTAGCGGACGATCCTACGGTAGAGAAGCAAACTCAGTCTTCTATTGCCCCTGCTGCGGCAGCGGCTACAGGAGCAGCTGTAGCTCCTGCTTTAGGTCTGGTGAATCTCTTGAATTACTTGAGGTTCTTGTTCTTCCAGCCATTGCTTTTGCTGGGAAGAAGAAAGAGAGAAGATTGGGGTGTAGTGTATAATTCACTTACTCGATCAACCATTGATCTAGCTGTCGTAAGGTTGGTTGATTTTGAATCAGACGAGGTGGTGCAGTCGAGAGTGACTGATGCTGAAGGCAGATACATCTTCTTTGCAAAACCGGGCAAATATAGGATAAAAGTAGAAAAAGAACAGTTTGATTTTCCAACTGAAAATCTGTCTGATGTAGATGAAGATGGTCCATATACAGATATATACCACGGAGAACCTATAAGAGTTGAAGAAGAGGATACAGCAGTTGCTCCAAATATCCCGCTTGATCCGGTAGAAGCCGAAGAAAAAACACCTTCAAGAATTAAATGGGACAAGATTAAAAAGACTGCACAGAAATATTTGGCTAGACTTGGTATCATTGCAGGTGTAATTTCTATGATTATTAATCCAACTTGGTTAATAGGTATCCTTCTGGCTGCTCAGATTGGTATTTATTACCTATTTAGACGACTTGGAACCACACCTGAACCTGAGAATTGGGGAATTATAAAAGAAGAAGATACCGAATCTCCTGTTGGAGAGGCTACTGTTCGACTGTTTACTAAAGATAGGAACAAACTTGTGTCCACTCAGCAAACAGATGAAAATGGTCGCTATGCTTTCCTTGCTGGTCCAAAGGACTATTATGTGCGTGTTGATAAAGAGGGTTACTCACCGGAAAGTAAAGAAGTTTCTGTAGAGGAAGGAGAAGAATTTATTCAAGAGGATGTAGATCTAAAAAAGACTAAACAAGGACCAAAAACAGAAGATGATGGAGAGGATGACTTGTCATTTGCAGAGTAAGATGTTTAAATTAGTTCTTGTGATTACTGTTGATCTTTTCATCAAATCCCAGCGTGATTTAATGAGGTAACTCCTTTACGACTATCCGACAGATTGGCGGGATAGACCATGCTCGTAGAGGAGTTAAGCCCGATCAACAGAATCACAAGTAAAAAAATATGAATAAAATAAATAATCTCAATGATTTTATCTGATCGCGATATAAAAGAAGAAATGGATGAAGGTAATATTGTTATTGATCCTTTCAATGAAGAAAATCTGCAGCCGGCATCTTATGATCTGCATTTGGACAAGCATTTTCTAGTTTTTGATGAGATTCAACATCATGTTATCGATCCTAAGCAGAATCTAGATGATAAAATGAAAGAAGTAGAGATCGACGAAGATGATGCTTTTATCATTCATCCGAATGAGTTTGCACTGGGCATGGTCAAGGAGGTGACTGGTGTTTCTGATAAAATTGCAGGGAGGCTGGAAGGTAAAAGTTCTGTAGGCCGGCTTGGGTTGTTAATTCATGTGACGGCTGGTTTTTTAGATCCTGGAAATGAGCTGAAGTTGACTCTAGAGCTTCACAACACAGCTCCGATGCCAATTAAATTGTATTATAATATGCCGATAGCACAGATTGCCTTCGAAAAGCTTAGTGATTCTTGTTCTGACCCTTACTCAGAAGGAAGAGAGGAAGATAAATATTACGGCGATATGAAGCCCAAAGCTTCACAGATGTTTAAAAACTTTGATGAAGATCAGGGATGGGTATAAAACTAGGTATTGTAGGAAAAATAGGCAGTGGAAAAACTACTGCAGCTAAGTATCTACAACAGGCACATAATTTTAAAACTATTAAGTTTTCTGGATTTGTTCGAGATATTTTAGACAGGATGCATTTACAGCAGAATCGGGATAATATGTCCAAATTATCAACTTCTCTTAGAGAAAGTTTTGGTAAGGACATATTTAGTCGTGTGCTCATAAAAGAATCAAAAAACAAGGATAGAGTGATATTAGAAGGCGCCAGAAAACAAGAGGATTTATCCAATTTTAAAGACAGAGAAGATTTTTATTTACTTGCCATAAGTGCCGACCAGGAAATTAGATATAATAGAGTTTCATCTCGTAATGAGAATGAAGATGATAAAGGTAAAACTTTTGAAGAATTTAAACAAGACGAGAAAAAAGCTACTGAAACTGAAATTGCTTCTTTAATGAAACTAGCAGATTATACAATAAGCAATAATGGAACATTGGCAGAATTTCAAGAAAAATTAGATAAATTAATAGCTAAATTAAATGAATGAGAAATTTAGAGAAAATAGGTATGTAGCAAGTTCGGAATCTGAATATACTGAATTAACAAGAGAAAATAGAGAAGAGCTAAAAGAAGAATTAAAAGAATCTTTGCCTGAATTAAAGAAACTTTTCTTGGAGGAACTTGAATCTTGTCCTTTTATAAGTGATAATTTGATTGATAATATTAAAGATAGGGTTGACGAAGTAAATTTTAATCTAATTAATGAAATTCAAAAAGAACATACAGGATTGTTTAGGGGTATTTATGATTTTATAACTGATGAAATTAAACTGAAAGAAAAGGCTAACAAAGGTACTATTATTCATGAATTACTGCACGCTGTAAGTAGTAGATTAATGAACAAAAAATCCCTAGAAGAAGGAGAGTTTAAAGTATTAGTCGGGGGTCTTAGTCCTGGAATAAAGTTAGATTTAGAAAAAGTAGATTTTGATTCAGAAGATGAAATTAAAAATTTTTTTGAACATCCCGAATATGTAAGATGGCTAGAAGAAGGGGTTACTGATAAGTTTACCAGAGATATTTTTGGAGAAGAGGGGAGTAAAAATTATGACCCTTATGTTTATTTACTAGAAGCTATACAAGAAGAGGCTGGAATTTCAGACGAGGAACTGGCAGAGGCATACTTTAAACCTTTTAAAAAATCTGAACAAAGTGAATATAATACAGAGGCAATTAGTAATTTCTTCAGTGCTATAAATGAGCGTTATACTTCTGGAATTATTTTTTATATACATGTAGTTTTAGGATATGAATATACTCCTAAAGAAAGAGAAGAAATTGATAGTATTGATAAAGCGAAAGAATTTATTGAAGAAGTAGAAAAGGAATATAGTGATCGAAGTTTAACTGATTTGGTAGAAGATTTGAAGCAACAGTGAAGCTAATTTAATAAAAGGTCTATATGAAAGTTAAAGTAAAAAAACTAAAAGGAGAAGCAAAAATTCCCAGCTTTGCGCATGAAGGTGATGCAGGAATGGATATTTATTCGACAGAGGATAAAGTAATCACCCCAAAAAACAGGGAGACGATTGAGTTGGGTTTCGCAATGCAGTTTCCGTCAGATTACATGGTTATTTTTAAAGATAGAAGCAGTTTGGCTTCGGAGTATGGGGTTCATACTTTAGCGGGAGTTATAGACTCGGGGTATAGAGGTGAGTATAAAGCAGTATTGGTTAATTTGGGGGATGAAAGTTTTGAGGTTGAAACAGGACAGAAAGTAGGGCAGATGTTATTTTTACCAAGACCTGAAATAGAGGTAGAACAAGTAGAAGAATTATCAGATTCTATTCGAGGAGAAGGAGGGTTTGGAAGCACAGGTAAGTTTTAATTAAATAATATGCAAGAATACTCAGACAAAGAGCATAAAGCTTTACTTAATTTTGTAACAAGCACGGATTCAAATATTTACGCAGTAAAGAATTTACGTCCAGAAGTTTTTGGTGCTTTTGGTTCCTTCTTTTCGCGCAGCCCGAAAGATGTACGTGATCATATATTGGATGCAGTTAAAGGTGAAATTCGAGGTTACGAGATGGAGGGTGGAGAAGAAAGATTGAATAAATTAGCTACAAGCTATGAATTTCTACAAAAAAGATCAAAACTAGACTCTGGTGAAGACAGTGGAGGTATTAAGCAAGAGTTGAAAGATATTTTGAATAAAAAACGAGGGGTTAGAGCTGAGCTTGAAGCTTCTATTTTTGAACCACCAATGAAGGCTTTAGAGTCTGGTTTAGAGAAATCTCAGTCTTTTTTTGAAAAGTATTATGGAACTTATGGTCACAAATCTATTGCAAATACTGTTTGGATTTCATTTGTGGCAAATGATGTCAGTCAACTTTTTGCCCGAAAACTGGCTGATGACCAACTTGCATTTTTTATTGAACAATCCACACGTTTTGTCGAATTTGAAGATAATTATTACAAGGATCCTAGAATTATGGAAAGTGAATATAGCGATCTCTATAATGATACCTTAGAAACTATGATTGAATACTATAACAAATTTTATGAGCTAGCTAATAATTTCTACCAAGAAAAAATACCATTTAACGACTGGCTAGACCAACAATCAGATAGGGTTAAAGAAAAGTCTGATAGCTATCAGGAAAGAAAATATGAAAGAGAACTAAATGGAAAAGCTTTGGATATCGCAAGATTTTTGTTGCCTCAAGCTATAAAAACTAATTTAGCGTGGATCCTAGACGCTAGAAGTACGGAGTTTGATATAGCAAGCTGGAAGGGGCACCCATTGTCCGAGATACAAGAATCAGCTGAAAAAATAGAACAAGCTGGCGGAGAAATTGCACCTTCTTTGCTTAAATACACAGAAAAAAATGATTTTTATGAAGAAAAGTTGCATGAATATGGTGGTGATTTAGAATTAGACTTGGAAGATAAAGAGATTGAAAAAGGGGTAGAAATTGTATCTACTCCCGAAGACTGCTTTGAGAAAGTGGTAGCACACATCTTAAAGCAAAATAATATAGGTAAATTTAGTCAGTTTTTCCAAAAAGCGAAAAATATGACTTATGATGAAAAGCTAGATATTTTAGAGCGTACAGTAAAAAATAGAGGTGAATACGATGAGTGGGTGGGAGCAAATGAGGAGATAGATTTAGAAAAAATCGTGGTAGAGATTAAAACTGATGTGGGAGCACTGAGGGATATTAGAAGACATCAAAAAAATGATAGAGGAGAGCATAGATATTCGCTAGATATGGGGTATTATCGTCCTGATGTAGTTGATAAAATGAACAAAGAAGCCCAAAATTTATTCGATAAAACTATGGATATTGCACATGAAGCTGAGAAAGAAATTAGAAAAGACTTCCCTTTTGCGGTTCAGTACTTGATTCCTATGGCATCCATGACAACTATTACTATGAGTATGGGGTTCGATCAGTTGCAATACTTTATCTACACTAGGTCAACTCCAGAAGGTAATTTTTCTTATCGAGAAGATACATTTAATTTAACAGAAGCATTAGTAAAGAAATTTCCTTGGTTGTTGGGAATGAAAGAATACCCTGAAGATAAGGACATCAAAGAAGTTTATGATAATTGTAGTTGGCAAGATTTGTTTATCTCTTTAAGTACTGACGAGACTGGTTTACATACTTAAAAATAATTTAATGATAGCCCACATAGCAGCAATCTCAAAAAACAATTGTATCGGCAAAGATGGTGATTTACCTTGGTATATACCAGAAGATATGAAGCATTTTAAGCGCTTAACTCAAGGTAAAACAGTTTTGATGGGCAGAAAAACTTGGGAGTCAGTTCCAGAGGAATATAGACCTTTGCCTAACAGAAAAAATTTAGTTCTTACCAATCAAGGTGATTATAAAGTACCCGATGAAGTAAAGGTTTATGATAATATCCCCCAAGCATTAAAAGATCATAAAGAAGATGAAGTTATGGTAATAGGAGGTGAATCTGTATATAAAGCCACTATGGATAAAGCAGAGAGGTTATATATAACACATGTAGAACAAGAAGTTGATGACTGTGATGCATACTATCCTAAAATTAGAGGAGATGAGTGGCAAGAGATTAAAAGACAAGAGCATGATGGTTTTTCTTTTGTCACTTATAGGAGGCTATGAAAAAAGGTGAGTTTATAATGGTTGATGGAGTTGATGGTGCAGGCAAGACTACAATAATAAATACTTGGAAAAAATTTTTGAGACAGAATAATCGGAAAATATTTGGTATAAGGGAATATTGGCAACAAAACCAGAATCATCCGGAGTTTGAACAGCTTAAAGATTATGATTTCATCTTTTCAGCTGAGCCAACTTCT
The DNA here is from genome assembly GCA_042218065.1 of Candidatus Magasanikiibacteriota bacterium. Classification (GTDB taxonomy): domain Bacteria; phylum Patescibacteriota; class Patescibacteriia; order Magasanikbacterales; family UBA922; genus JBDGRJ01. Next base: position 59,893 of record JBDGRL010000002.1, read on the forward strand.
GTTTGGACAGGAGCGGCACTGCGCAAAGAAATGATTAAACAAGATTCAGATTATTCAGGTAAGGCAATAGCCGAAGCTTTTAGTTTAGACCGGCTTGTACTATATAAGCGCTTACTTTTAAAGTTATTAAATGAAGATGTGAGTATAATTCAAGATCGAGGGATCAGCACTTCTTTATGTTATCAGCCGCTACAATCTACTGAGTTGACGAGAGAAAAAGTAGCTAATCTGGAAGGAAATGCGTTTGCTTTGAAGAATAACCCAGAATATTTAATTTTGGCGGATCTACCGATTGAAGATGCGCTAGAACGTCTAGATTTACGTCAGCAACAAGATGATTCTGTGTTTGAGAAAAGGAAATTTTTAAACAGGGCTCGAGAAACTTTTTTATCGAAAGAATATCAAGATTATTTTATAAAGCAAGGTACGGAGATAAAAAAATTGGACACCTCTGTAAACATTGATATAATGAAAGAGAAATCTGTCAGTTTACTGCAAAATATATTAAATATTAACTAATTTTCATGATTAGTTCATCTAATATAATATCCAGAAGCATTTCTGTATATAAGAATAATTTTCTGGATTATGTAAAATATATCGTACTAGGTTTACTTCCCGGTGCAATAATGGGTGGTCTATTCTTAGTTTTTGGTTCTGCTGCTGCGATAGGGATTGTAGGATCGGGTATGAGTAGTACGGCTTCTTTAGTTTTTGGGGTTATTCTTTTTGCCATTATAGTTTTATTTGCCATAGGTTTGTCCTTATGGGTTAATTTTGCGTTTATTAGAATGATCGGCTTAAAAGCAAGAGGAGAAGATACTGAAGGGGTTTTAGATAATTTTATTGCCGTACGTTCTAAGTTTTGGCGGGCAATCGGGGCTAGCATTGTCATGAGTATATACGGAGGTTGGCCTCTGATTGTGGTTTCTTTGTTTTATTATTTGTATAGCTTAACAGGAGCAGAAGTAAGTGGTTCTGTATTAGTAGTATTTGCACTACTTGGATTGGCTGCGTTATTTTTGGGTATCTACTTTTTTGTAAGAGTGTTTTTCTCTGTTTTTCATGTCATTTTAGGTGATGCTGATATTTTTGAAGCTATAGATTACAGCCAAGATCAAGTAATAGGAAGCTGGTTTGGTGTGTTTTGGAGGCTTATTGCTCCTGCAATTGTATTTTTCATCATCAGTATTCTAGCACAAATTCTGCTTGGAGGTCTCTCAGCAGTTATAGATGCTACTGCAGTTTCTTTGCTTCTTTCCTTGCTTTTGTTTGCAATTCAAGTTCTAGTTCCACCACTATTTCCAACTGCACAGGTAGTTTTATACAATGATTTAGCTAACTCAAACCCTTCTTTGGGTGAGGATGAAGACAGCTCGGTGGATAGTTCTAAAGAAAAAGAAGATAAATCAAATACGAAAGAAGGGCAATCTGAAGAGAACCAAGCCGATGTCGATCTCAACGAATCCTTGGATAGCTAATTAAGAAGCTGAATTACCTGGAAATCAAAATTAAATTAAACAAAGCAAAGCAGACAAAATGCTTATTAGTGCAAGTAAAATAATTACAAAAAGTGTAGAACTATACCGGGAACATTGGAGAAAGATTCTAGAATATGTAGGAGTATTTTTTGTATCAATTTTGCTATTAATTGTATTACAGCAATTAATTTTTCCTCCCAAAACAATAGTTATAACCAGCATCTCTGATATTAATGCAACCTATATTGCTTATCTCATATACAAGGCTGTTTTCATAATAGTTTTACTTTGGCTTACAGTAGGTCTTATTAAGGCAATGGCTCGTTGCTATAAAGGAAAGAAACCTCAAGGCATGAAAAATGAGTTAGAGTATAGTGCTAAGCATATCCTTTCTATAATAGGTGTTTCTATAGCAGTAAGCTTGACTGTTTCTGTGGGGTTTTTGTTGCTAATTATACCCGGAATTATATTTTCAGTTTGGTTTAACTTTGCCTTGTATAGAGTAGCGCTGGAAGATGAAACTCCGATAACTGCAATGAAAGAAAGTAAAGAGCTGGTAGAAGGTAGGTGGTGGTCTGTTTTGTGGAGACTATTCTTGCCAGCTTTTGTTTTAAATTTAGGAATATTTTTGATTCAAGGGATTTTGATATTTGTTATTCGTATGATAACGCCTAATGCTTTGATTATTAATACAGCTTCGGGTATAGCTAGTCTGTTTTTGTTCCCTGTTACACTTTTGGCAGCTATTATTTTATATATAGAGCTCAAAAAGACACCCGTAGAACAAAACCAACCACACCCAGAACCAAATAGCGATTCAGAGAGTAATGTGATAGAGAGTTAGTAAAATGGTTTAGAGATATTCGCAAGAAATTATACAATTTATTAGAAATTATTGAATATAAGCTAAAATAACAAACACAATTATGCCAGATTATACACCGGTAATAGGAATGGAAGTGCACGTACAACTTAAAACAGAAAGTAAGATGTTTTCTTCTGCTAAGAATGAGCTGGATGAAGAAGAGCCAAATGTGAATATAAATGAGATTGATTTAGGTCATCCCGGGACACTACCTGTTCCCAATAAGAAAGCCATAGAATGGACAGCAAAGATAGGGTCAGCCTTGGGTTGCGATATTGCTGAAGAATCGAAGTTTGATCGTAAGCATTATTTTTACCCTGATCTTCCTAAAGGATATCAAATCTCACAGTATGATCAGCCAATTGCAAAAGATGGAGAGCTGCAGCTAGAATTTTATTTAGATGATAATATTCGCGATGAAGCAAAAATAGGGATTAAACGAGCTCACCTGGAAGAAGATACAGGAAAATCAACCCATGACATTCATGGCAATACAATGGTCGACTTTAACAGAGCAGGCACTCCCTTGGTAGAGATAGTCACAAATCCAGATTTTAGGAACGGCTTGGAGGCAAAAAAGTATTGCCAGGAGCTCCAAAGAATTTTGAGATATTTGGAGGTAAGTGATGCTGATATGGAGAAGGGGCACATGAGATGCGAGGCTAATATTTCCCTACAAGAAGTCGGTAAATTTGAAAAAGAAGATGGTGAAATTAAACCTTTGGGTGATTATAATTTAAATAATAAGGTAGAAGTCAAAAATTTGAACTCATTTAAGGTTGTAAAAGAGGCGATAGACTATGAGATAGATCGTCAAAAAGCAATGCTGGAAGAAGGTGATTCATGGATACAACAAACTCGTGGCTGGAATGAAAATGAAAAGAAGACAGAACTACAAAGAAAGAAGGAGACAGCAGCGGACTATAGGTATTTTCCTGAGCCTGATATCCCTCCTTTTAACCCTTTAGAAATTTCAGGTGGTTTATCTATTCCGGAGTTACCTATTGAAAAAAGATTGCGTTTTCATAATGAGTATGGTTTTTCTTACTCCGACGCTGAACAATTAACCAGAAGCAAAAAGTGGGCAAGTTTTGCTGAAGGAGTTATGAGTGATCTTGTTAGTTGGCTTCATGCTTCTGATGATATAGAGAGTGATACTGATGAAATTTTAAAAAACAGGAAGGAAGAGCTGGCACAGCTTGCCGGAAACTGGATGAATAATGAATTAAAAGGGAAACTCAAAGAAACACAAAAAAATATTGATGATTTATCTTTTGCTCAAGAAAATTTTGCCGAATTAATAACTTTAATTTACACCGATCAAGTTAATTCTACTAATGCCAGCAAGATTCTGGAGAAAATGATAGATTCTGATACGGACATTGATCCAAGCCACATTATGGAAGAGGAGGGATATGGGCAGATTAGTGATGAAGATAAGATTGAGGAAATTGTTGAAGAGGTAATAGATGACAATCCAGAACAGGTTCAGCAATACAGGGACGGTAAAGAGGGGGTGCTGGAATACTTAGTAGGAATGGTTATGAGAGCAACTGAAGGTAGTGCCGACCCACAACAAGCTAAAAAAACATTAAAAGATAAGCTGTAAAACACTTAATCCTACTCTTTTTAGCTCTCTTGTTTTATTTTCAGCTAAGAATTAATTTTTAAATTGAGCTCAATATTTTGGAAGAAGAATTAATTATATTTTTTGAACGGTGACTTAGGTGTGTCAGTTTCGATTGCAGTGACTGATGCAGTAGTAAATATTATTGAGTATTATTTTCATGAGAGAATTTGGAATGGTATCAAGTGGGCGAAGTAATTTAGTTTATGGTGATGTTTTCCTCTAAGATAGAATATTTTAGTATATAATAAGACAAAAATTCATTTTTTATGTCGCCTTTTATGGCCATTTCGGCTGCTTTTTCTAGATTAAAAAATTTCACCTCCTCTACCATCTCCCCCTTGTCTTCTTCAATAGAACTTTCCTCTAGATTTTTAGCGATATAAAAATATACATCCCATACAAAGTAGGAAGAATCTTCATTTTTCTTGTATAGCTCAAGCTGATTCGCTTTATATCCAGCTTCTTCTTGTAGCTCTTTTTGGGCTGCTTCCTCTGGTGTTTCATCTTGTTCTATTTTTCCTGCCGGCAAAAACCACGTCGGTTCAGAATACCTGAATCTTTCCTCTTTTATTAAAAGTAATTGCCCTTCTTCGTTAAAAGCAAATACATTTACACTGGGAGAGCGATAACACAATTCATAAGTAGCAGTTTCACCGTCTTCATATTCTACTTTTTGAGTTTGAATGCTGAATATTTTACCTTCGTATTGTGTTTCCGGTTGTTTGATTGGTTTTGGTTGCATGAAGTTTTATTTACCTTTGCAGGTAGATATTTACATTTTCTATAAACTTAGTAGTACTAGACTTATAACTGTTCTTTAATATCTATTTTTCAAAACTATTTTTTCAAAAGCTTTTAATTAAAATAATATTATTACTAAAAAAATACAAATCACCATTATTGTTTATAGACAAAAATAATACACAACTTTCTGTTTTCAGGCACATTTTGAAATGGCGTTGCGTATATTTGTTAGTATGCAATACTACACGAAACTGTTTAGCCTCTCTTCACTGCTGTCTTAAGTAGCGTTGACAAGCCCATAGTACGGTGGAATAAATATTTTTTTTACACTATACTACACTACATAGTATTTGACGAGCTTCGTAATTAAAAGGCAAAAGGTAGTGGCTATAGTATTATTTATTTTTAAAGAACTTATATGAGAAAAATAGTAATTATAACAATCTCATTAACTTTACTGTTTCCTTTTTGGGTAGAAGCCCAGGGGATAAAATACACCGACCAACAAGATCACTACTCTTTTAGTGTTCCAAAAGGATGGACTGAAATACCGAAGGAGCAAATTGAACAACTAGAACAAAATGTACAAAAACAGTTTGGGGGGAAGGGCCAGGTGATAGATTATAAAACCGGTTTTCAACCCAAAAGCCATAAAAGGATTAGACCTCCTCATATAATTGTACAAGTACAAAAACACAAATCAATAAATACCCCCTCTTATAGTCAGATTAAAGAAATATTACAAAATAAAAAACCTATAAGAAAACTTGAAGGTAAAAGTAATTTATCTGAATTATTATCTAATGCTGAAATCAATGAGCCTATTATAGATAAAGAAAGAAATATTGTACTTACAAATATGGAGACTAATTTGAAAAATGGTAAAAAATTAAAAATGATGATGGTTATGTTTTTAGGTAAAAAAAATATTACACAATTGAATTTTTACTCCTTAAAATCTGAATACTCAAAAAATTTGCCAATCTTCAAAAAAGTTATTGATTCGTTCAAGTATGAGCAGGGATACAAATATAATTTAGAACAAGCAAAGAAAAATGACCCCCCAAGCATTTTTGAGGGGATGACAGAAGCAGGAATTAAGGGACTGATAGGAGGGGTGCTTTTAGCATTAGTTGGTGGTTTAGTTTATAAGTCTAAAAGTAAATAGAAATATATTAAGGTTTAAATTTTCAAAGTTTATGAATTATTTTTTTTGCAGTTTTTAATACCGATAATACTCCGGCTTCATCGGCCCATCTTTATTCACTCCGAGATAATCCGCTTGTTCTTCACTAATTTCGGTGAGATTTACTCCTAGTTTATCTAAGTGAAGTCGAGCAACCTCCTCATCTAGATGTTTTGGTAGTCGATAAACATTTTTTTCATATTTTTCCTTATTTTCCCACAGCTCCATTTGTGCCATTACCTGGTTGGTAAAGGATGCACTCATGACAAAGCTGGGATGGCCGGTAGCACAGCCTAGATTTACCAATCGCCCTTCGGCTAGCAGAAATATACTATTTCCGTTGTCAAAAGTATAACGATCTACTTGCTCTTTTATGCTATCCTTCTCAGCAGAAGAATTATTTAGAGCTGAAACTTGGATTTCATTATCAAAGTGGCCGATATTGCAGACAATTGCTTGGTCTTTCATTTGCTTCATATGCTCAAGCGTAATTACATCTTTGTTTCCGGTAGCAGTTACATAAATGTCAGCTTTTCCTAGCGTATCCTCGATTGTGGTTACTTCATAGCCTTCCATGACAGCTTGTAGAGCACAGATCGGATCGATCTCAGCTACTATTACACGACAGCCTTGTCCGTCCAGTGCCTGAACCACACCTTTGCCTACATCGCCATAACCGCAAACTACAGCAGTCTTGCCACCCAGCATTACATCCATCGACCTGTTTAATCCATCAACTATTGAGTGACGGCAGCCATATTTATTATCAAATTTTGATTTGGTGACTGAGTCATTTACATTTATTGCTGGAAAAAGTAGCTTATTTTCTTCAGCTAGCTCATAAAGTCTGTGTACTCCGGTAGTGGTTTCTTCTGACACTCCCTTGATATTCTCTGCTACTTTATGCCAGCGATTTTCATCTTTTTCATATTCTTTTTTTAATTTTTTGATCAGCTCTTGTTTACTTTCTGGTTTGTCAGATAAGTCCTGCTCAAGCAGCTCTGGGTTTTCTTCTAGTTCATAGCCTTTGTGTACCATCAATGTTGCATCCCCACCATCGTCTACTATCAGATCAGGACCATTTCCGTCGCCAAAGTTCAGTGCTTGTTCTGTACACCACCAATACTCTTCGACAGTTTCGCCCTCCCAAGCAAAAACCGAGATATCTTGATCAGCTATAGCTGCAGCGGCATGGTCTTGGGTAGAGAAGATATTACAGCTAGCCCAACGGACTTCTGCACCTAATGCATCCAGAGTTTCAATCAATACTGCAGTCTGGACAGTCATATGCAACGACCCCATTATTTTTACTCCTTCTAGGGGTTTATCATCGGCATATTTGTCTTTGACTTGCATTAGACCGGGCATTTCTTGTTTGGCTACTTCTATCTCTTTGTGTCCTTCATCGGCTAGGTTAATATCTGCTATTTTATAGTCATTGGACATAACTGGTGTTTATTATGATTTAAAAAGTTTATCGGGTAGTTTTTTGTTATATTCTTGTTTGAATCTTTTCTCAAAACTTTTTTGATCAAATTCATATTCTTGAGTTCCATAATTTTCTACTGCATAAACAGCAGAGGTAGATGCTATCTGTCCGCAAGTTTTAAGGTCTAATCCTGAATTATAGCTAGCAATGAAACCGGCCCTATAAGCGTCCCCTGCACCTGTAGGGTCTAGGTTTTCTCTTGGACTGCAAGCTTCTATGTCTAGTTTTTTTTCTTTAGTTTTAATTATTGAACCCTTTGGCCCTTTTGTTTTTATCAAGATTTCGACTTGTTCTTCAAGTTCTTTTTCGCTAATATTTGCTTGGTCAGTAATTAGTTCAATTTCATAATCATTACCAATAGCAATATGGGCTCTTTTTAGGGAAGATTTTATTTGTTTTTCACTAAAACTAGTGATTTGTTGTCCAGGATCGAAAGCAAATTTGATATTTTTTTCCTTGCACTCTTTTCCAAATTTAACAAAAGCCTCGGGTTTAGAAGGTGAATGAATAGCGAAGTCAATATTTTCTTCTACATCTTTTATGCTCATTTCATCTGTGTACGTTAAGGCTCCATTATGGAATGCTGTAATCTGATTATCTTTTTTGTCTGTAGTTATATGTGCCGAAGCAGTCATTTCCTTTTCTATTTGTTTTATATAGGTTGTATCTATTCCTTTTTGTTGTAATTTTTCGATATATTCGTCTCCATCTTTGCCTAAAGGGGCTAATATTATGGGGTGTCGACCAAGAAAGTTTAAAGTGTGTGCAATATTTCCAGCTGTCCCACCTAGATTTTTTTCTAGTTGATCTATATTAAAGGAAACACTAAGTTCGTGGATTTTGTCTTCGATAATGTAGTCTTCAAACTTTCCCGGAAAATCCATAATGTAATCATAGCATAGTGATCCTGTAACTAAGATCGACATAACTGATATGAAATTAATAAATAAATTTTGCCACGCCCCCCTTATGCGTGGCTTCTCCTTCGTTTTAGTCTGCTCCTATCTGTTTTTCTATATGTTCAATATCATATTTAGGCCCATCTTCATCTGACCTACTTTGTGATACTTTTGCCCTGAACCTATGCAAGAAAAGTCTGTTTTCATCTATATCAGACTTATTTGTGTCTTTTTTCTGTTCTGAGCCTTCACACTCTGAGCCTTCACACATTGTATTTCCTCTTGTCTGTAGGAGCTGAACTCTATCAAATTATAACTTTTTTAGAATTTTTTTGCCAGAGAAAGATAATCAAAATTTAGTTCTATTTTATTCCTCTAGGGTAAATCGCAAGGGCTTATCTGCCCATTCTTTAGCATAATCTACACCTATGCGTGGACTAGAGTTTATCTGGTCTTTTGAAATTTTATTTTTATTATCTTCGATCCATAAACCTGTTTTTTTATTTGCCGGTTTATTATTATAAGACCTATTAATATTTAGTTCTCGAGTTAATATACCCGGACCATCGTACTCTCCTGCAGATCTTATAAGCACGGCGCAGGGGGTATTTTTTTCTTCTGTGACTATATTGAGCATATCGTACATGCCATAGATTAAATATACATACCAGACTCCGGGTGGGCCATACATGACTTTGGTTCTGTCAGTTTTTCCTGAGTGAGCATGGCAAGCTTTGTCTTCTTCCCCTAAATATGCCTCAGTTTCCTTTATTTTTAATTTTTTTAAACCTTGTTTTTCTTGTTTGACTATATGTTTCCCTAATAGGTCTTTAACAATTTTAATTGTATCTTGATTAAAATACTCTTGACCTAAGATTTTATTCATTGTATTTTTTTGAGTATAGTAATTTAAAAGACAACTAATATCAAACCTATGGATATCAACTCAGTTTTAGATCAATCTCAAAACTTAGAACCTACCTCCGGAGGAGATGATAAGATCGATGATATGTTATTTGATGACGATGATGATAACCCCCAAGAAAGTGAACAACAAAAAACAAGGAAAGAGTATTCGCAGGAGGAACTGCAAGAAAAACTTAAAAATTTAAAAGAAAAAATAAAATCTAGAAAATGTGACACTTACCCCGAAGCCGATGCAGAAGATAGGCTTGAGGAGATAGAAAGACAATCCAGTACAGTAGGTTTAGAGAGCATTTCTGGTACAGTAAATGACCTTAAGCTTGATTTAGAAAATATTGTCCAAGAAACAGAGCAGGGTTTAGAAAAAGAACCAATACAAAAACTGAAAGAAAATGATATTTCTAAGGCTGAACTTAAAAGAGGCCAAAAAGAGTTATTAGATCTCAAGGAAGCATATGAAGAACGCATGGAAAGATTGTGGGAGCGGGTAGAGAGATTAGAGACCGAACTAGAAGAAGGTGATTCTGGCACAGATGACTTTTCTGCTGGCATGGGTGATATTAGTAATGGGGGACTAGGAGCAATTTAATTTTTTTTATTTAAAAACAGATGTTATACTAAAGATAGTTTATTTTTAACAGAGATTTATGGGCAGTCTTTATGCGTTTCTTCCTCTGCTCGTGACCATAATTATATATGCATATTTTGCATATAGTCTTATGGTTATAGCTCAAAGACTAAACGTAGAGAACGCTTGGCTAGCTTGGATCCCGATAGTTAACCTATATACTCTGGTTATGGCAGCAGGTCGTCCAGCATGGTGGTTCATACTAATGCTTATCCCGGTTGTTAATTTGATTGTGATGATAGTAGCTTGGATGGACATTGCTGGCCGCTTAGGTAAACCCAAGTGGGTTGGAATTTTAGTTATAATTCCAGTAGTTCAGCTGATATTGCCTGGTTATTTGGCTTTTAGTAACTAAGAGAAAAAACAACTTGTTTTGATAAAGGGGCCGAAAGGCCCCTCTTTTTAATTATCCACAGTTGATACCGAAATTTTTATAGGTATACTAAAAAGTGTCAAAATAAAATAACCTACATGTCTAAAAAATATGATACTACAATAATTGGGGGAGGTATTAGTGGAGCAGCTTTATTGTATGTATTAAGTAAATATTCTGATATAGAAAATATAGCTCTGATTGAAAAAGAGGAGCAAATAGCTATGGGTGCTTCAAATAAAAATAATAACAGTCAAACTCTTCATTTTGGAGATATAGAAACTAATTACACCTTAGATAAAGCAAAAAAAGTAAAAGAAGCAGCTGAGATGGTAGTAAACTATATTGAGAATCATAAGCAAGAGAATTTATATTCAAAAACACATAAAATGGTTTTAGCAGTAGGAGAAGAAGAGGTTGAAAGATTGGAAGATAGGTATGATAAATTTAAAGAACTGTTCCCTAAATTAAAAAAAGCTAGAAGAGAAGAATTAAAAAAGATTGAACCAAATTTAGTAAAACAAAGAGATGAGGATGTGCCTCTATTAGCTTTAGTTACTTCTGATGGATACATTCTAAATTACGGAAAATTAGCTCGATCATTTGTTCAGCATGCAAAGGAGTCAAATAAGGATGTTGATGTTTTTTTAGAAGAGAAAGTAAAAAGTATCGAAAAAAATTCTGACTTCAGGATTAAAACTAAAAAAAGAGAAATTAATACAAAAACTATTGCTGTAGCGGCAGGTGGGTATAGTTTGAAGTTTGCTTATCAACTAGGTTATGGAAAAGATCTGATAATTTTACCTGTAGAGGGGAGCTTCTTTTGTGCTGAGGATAAGGTCAATGGAAAAGTTTATATGATGCAAGACCCTAAGCTGCCTTTTGCTGCAATTCACGCTGATCCAGATGTAGAGGATCCGACTGAAACAAGGTTTGGCCCAGTATCAAAAGTTCTTCCAATGCTAGAAAAGAGAAATTGGAGATCTATTATTGATTTTTTTGACTTATTTGAGTTTAGGTGGGATGCGATTGCTAGTTTATTTAGTATCATTTCTGATCCTGTATATTTGAGATATGTTGTTATGCAGATTATTTATGCGCTGCCGATAATAGGTAAGCTGGCATACTTAAAAGAGGCAAGAAAAATAGTGCCGTCTATAAAATACAGTGATTTAAAGTTGGATACCTCAATCGGTGAGATAAGACCCCAGATAGTAAATGTAAAAGAAAGATCGCTTGATTTGGGTGAGGCTAAAATAATAGGTGATGATATAATATTTAATATTACTCCTTCTCCTGGAGCTTCAGTTTGTTTGCAAAATGCAAAGAAAGATGCTGAAACCACCTTGGGTTTTTTAAATAAGGACTTTTACAAAGAAAAGTTCGAGCAAAAGTTTGGATCTAGGAAATAGTTTTAAAATATTGCCTTACTTCTTGTTCTAAATTAGAGGGATTAGAGATAATTTTATAGGGGCTGCCTTCTTGTAGAGTTGCTCTGTTGTGATAACCCCAAGTAACACCGATAGAGCTAACATCAGCCTCATTAGCCTCTCGGATGTCTCCGAGTGTATCTGTGATTAGGATAGATTGTTTGGCTTTAACATCAAATGTGTCTAGGGTGTCTTTAATTTTCTTGGTCTTGCTGGCAGATACATCGTATCCCAAAGTTTCTATAAAATATTGATCTAGATCTTGTTCGTGAAGTTGTCGGTTTATTACCCTGGAGCCGGTCGAGGATACAATAATAAGTAAAAAATCGTCAGCTAAATTTTTAATCACCTCAGCCATCTTAGGATTAACCTCTTTGTGTCTTACTTTTTTGTTGAATTTCTTAAAAAATTCTTGCTTGAACTTTTCTGCCCCATCTCCTTCTTTCTCTTCTATGGCCTGGTGAGGGTTATTTTTAAACCATTTTCTATACTCTTCTTTTTTTATAGAGTGATCTAGATCGTGTGCTATAGCAAATGCGTCCTGGAATGTATTTACTATTACACCATCGTAGTCAAAGAAGACGACCTTCTTTTCGAATTTATTCGAGCTCATTTATCTTCTTTTTATGCTTGACAGCCTTAACTGCACCAAAGATAAATAGTATAAAGCCGACAACTATAAAAAACCAAGCAAAAGCAATCATCCAGAAGCTGACAAAAAACTTTAATATTGCCACTCCTGTCACCCAAAAGGCTAAGGCTGTACGGATATAAGCAAGCGAAGTACGCTCAAAAGCTAGCTCTGTCCTCTTTTTTCTGGATTTTTGTGCTTGATCCATGTTAATATTTTATTCTAAATTTATCGTAGTCTTTTAGTGTTTCTTTCTCGTTTACTTCTACTTCATCTACTTTTGCTCTTTTAGGTCCGTCTTTACACCATTCTACCAATTTTTTTAATCTAGACTCCTCGCCTTCTGCTTCTATTTTTACAGTTCCGTTCGCCATATTTTTAACATAACCTGATAAACCCAAATTTCTTGCTTGTTTTTGGGTGTTCTTACGATAAAATACACCTTGAACCTTGCCTTTTACTGTTATATTGTAGTGCTTTTTCATGTTAATGTGTGTTTTTGGTCTTCGATAATATCGTTATCTTTGAGTTCTTTAATGGCTCTTTCCATAGTTTTCATCCCTATGTCCCTGTTGGTTTGAATTACTGAGTTTATCTGATTAATTTCATTGTTGGAGATGAGGTTTGCTACTGCGGAGTTATTGATCAAAATCTCTCTAGCAGCCACTCTGCCTCCTTCTTTTCTCGGTAGTAGTCTTTGTGAGACTACCATTTTTAATACCGATGAGAGCTGTACCAGGATTTGTCTCTTCTTTTCTCCGGGAAACAGATCAATAATTCTCTCGACAGTATCAGCTGCAGTAGGTGTGTGGAGAGTAGAGAAGACCAGATGACCTGTCTCGGCGGCAGTTAGTGCTGCAGATACACTCTCCTTGTCGCGCATCTCACCTAAAAATATAATATCCGGGTCCTGTCTTAAAGCAAATTTAAGGCCGTGATGAAATGATGGTGTGTCTATATTTACATTCCTTTGTTCAATTATTGATTCCTTGTCCTCAAATACCATCTCCACCGGATCTTCGATTGTGATAATATGTTTGGATTTTTGTTTGTTTACTTCTTCAAGCAGAGAAGTGATAGTTGTGGATTTTCCTGATCCAGCGGGACCTGTTACTAACACTAATCCGTGAGGCAAGTTAGTAGTTTGCCTAATTACATTCTCGAGTTGAATTTCATCGGGTGTCATAATCTCTTCTGGGAATATTCTCAAAGCTGCACCCACACCATCAGTTTGTTGATGAATGTTTACTCTCATGGAAGTTCCGTCCACCTGGTGGCGAATATCTAAGTCTTTTTCTTGTTTAAATGCTTCTTTTTGGTCTTTGTTTAGTTGTTTCCAAAAATAGTCCTTTATGTCTTCGTGTTTAAGTTCGTCCTCGTCTATTTTATTAAGCCTACCGTCTACTCTAATAGTAGGAACCGAGCCGGAGGTGAGAAAAATATCACTTGCGACTTTTTGTATTGCTTGTTTTATGTATTTTTCCATTTTTATTTTTATCTTGTATTAACTATACAATATTTTGTGTTCTTTCACAATTTAACTATAAAGGTGGATTAAGATTACACCTGAAACAGATAGAACCACAGCTATCAATTTTTGTGTTAATATTGCAAAATTATATTCTTCTTTCAATAATTTTGGGGAGAATTTTCCTAACAAGACAGTAAGCAGAAAAATAATAATAGCCTCAATCTCAGCAACAGCAGCAACTAATGAAACAGGACCTTTATCTAGGGCGTTGATATAAAAATAATATGCTAAACCATTTACTATTCCCAAGATTGTGAGGTGCTTGAGTCCTGTTAAATTGGCCTGTTTTATTTTTTGAGATTTTGTAAGCATTATTAATATAGAGAAAATGGCACCTGATATACCTATCCAGAAAGTTAAGTTCCAAAAATCGAACAGTGTTGAAGAATATTTAAAGACAAGTTCTCTGGCTGCAAAAAAAGAAGAAGCTATAATAGCAAAAATAAATCCGAGTTTAGATTTGAGCTTAGACAGGCTGTGTAGTGGATCTTTTAGAGAAACTAATACTGCTCCGCATATAGTTAAGATAATTCCCAGATATATGATAGGCTGAAATGACTCCCCTAAAAATAAATAAGCAAATATGACTATAAATATAGTAGTGATTGACAGAGTTGGTCCGAATCTGGATACTTCTTCACTTTCAAGTCCCGAGTAATAGGAAAGAATAGACCCAAAGTATAAGATGCAAATTATTACACTATACCAGTTGAAAGAATAGATGTTTTCCGATCCGAAAATTAGTGACAGGAGAACTAATACTATAAAGTGAGAACACAAGGAAAAACTAGTAGTAATAAAAATATCTTTTACTTCTTTATTTACTATTATCTTGTCAGCTACTTCAATACTTGCCCACAAAATAGTTGCTGCAAATGTATAAAATACCCAGCTCATTAGCTATAGATCTTAATTAATAATACTCCCGCTATAATAATAGTTGTTGCAAATACTTTCTGTAGGATTGTTTTTTTGTCTAGTTTTTCGTGGATAATTTCAGGGTGATATTTACTGACAGCAGTTGAACCCAAAAATACCAGCAAGGGTTTGATTTTTATTGCTGTAACTACCAATGACACCGGCCCCAGTGTAATTGCCTTTACATAAATCAGATAAGCTCCGGCTCTGATTAGCCCGACCAAAGGTAGGTGATCTATATGCTCGTATTTTTTTATCTGTTTAAACTTGGTGATTAGTAAAATAATGATTACAGTAAGACCCCCGATACCAAGCCAAAACAATATAGTCCAATAATTCATGCTGAAACCAGAAAACTTTATTATCAGGCTTCTAACAGCAATAATTATCGCCGATGCAACTCCGAGCATTACTGCCAGCCCCGACTTGAACTTGTGCCAGTTTTTCAGTGGATTTTTCAGAGATATTAGAATAGCACCGAAGACCGTGAGGAGTATACCTACATATACTATCCACGAAAAATTTTCTCCAAGCAGAAAGAATGCAGCAATAGCAGTTATGACCGGTATAATCCCGAACAAGGGGATAAAGCGTGAGACATCTTCTCTTTTTATTCCCGAATAATAGAAAATTAAACTTATCGGGTACAAGATACCCGCCAACAGTGGTAGCCAGAACTTATTTGATATAAGCGTACTAGCTGTATCAATTTGAAGGTAGGAGACTATTGTGATCACGATAAATCCCAGAAACCCCGATATTCCAACATCTATTACCGGGTCATTTATCTCATGATCTACTATAAATTTGTCGGCTAAATTAACTATAGCCCAAAGAAAGGCAGCAATTAAAGCAAGATAAAGCCAGCTCATAAACGGTAATTGTATTAGTTATAGTAATTAACATTATAACAAATAAACATACGGTTTTTATTTTGTTATAATAAATATCAAGTAAAATAAGTTTAGTATTTATTTAAAAAAATATCATGAAGATTAAAACATTAATTTTAGCGGCACTAAGTATAATATTAGTAGGTGCTGGGTGTACGGGATCTGGAGGCTCGGATACCCCAAGTCAGTCCGAAAGCAGCCAAAAAGCTTCCGGCAATATTCATGTTTCCGAGACAGCTCTCAAGGGGGATGTATGCAACAAATTGATGCCAAAAGATTTTGCTAGTAAAGTTTTGGGTTTTCCAGCTTCAGCTTTGAAAAAAGCTAAAAATTACTGTGTCTATACGGGAAAATCGAACGGTACTTATGCCAAAGCTTATTTGAATTATAGAAGATTCGAAGATAAGAAGACTGCTATGAACTGGTTTGAAAATGAGACTTCCGGTAAAACCAGCGAAGACGTCAATCCCACTCAAAGCTCTGAAGGTGAAAGAGAGGTTTCCGGAGTGGGGGACGCGGCATACTTCACCGGTTCGAGCTTGAGAGTAGTTTTGGGTAACGTATTGTTAAAAATTACTGCATTCACCAGACCGACACTCGACCCAACGAATTTTAAAAATATGCAAAAGTATGCTCAAGCAACTCAAGAAAAGAGAGTGTCAGCAGAAAAACAAATCCAGATGACAAAACAGATAGCGCAAGAAGTAAAGAAAAATTTGTCTGAGCTTTAAAAGTAAAATAGTAGCTGGTTTTTCAACCATCTAGTTTAAGCATTGGTAAAAATTGTTAAGTCCTTACCTTCCTTGTCCTGCAATCTCTAATAATTGCTCTTCGGTGTATTAACTCATTTATTGCGGAGAGGAGGGGATTTGAACCCCTGAGGCCGTGAGGCCTGCCGGTTTTCGAGACCGGTGCATTAAACCAGGCTCTGCCACCTCTCCGTGCAGGTAAGTATATACAAGCTTAGTATAAAAATCAAGGTTATCTAACTATTTCATATGATTAAAAGTTATTTAGATTTTCTCAAGGAGTACAAAATTGTAGGTCTAGCTTTGGGTGTTATTATGGGTACTGCTAGTACTGCCTTAGTTCAGTCTTTGGTGCAAAACATTATTATGCCTATTATCAGTATTGTTATACCTTCCGGAGGCTGGAGAGAAGCTAGCTTCAGTGTAGGTTCTGCTGTAATAAGATGGGGTCCTTTTCTAGCGGAGCTGATTAACTTTATTATTCTTGCTTTTGTGGTTTTTCTGATTGTAAAGAAAGTTATGCGCTGGGAAAATATACAAAAGTAATTAACTAATCGAGTTTATTCTTTCGCTTAATAGCGCAAGTGCGATCGGAAACCAAAATAATAATGCGAGATCATCTTTTATATAGGGAGAATCCACCAAACCCATAACCAAAAATGTAGTAAAAATGCTTGTAGCTAGCAGCTTTAGCTCTTGCTGTGTTTTTATTTGCTCGTATTTTTCTTTTGGTCCTACGAAATAATAAAACCAAAATAAAACCCAAACAAATCCAATGAGACCTACTATCCCTAAATTGACCCAGATCGTTAGCCATAAATTATGTGGGTGGTGGAACACCTCTACATTCGGGTTGTCCCGGTAGGGGATTATTTTTTGTTTGTAAGCGCTGATTCCGGCGCCGAAGACGGGCTGGTCTTCGATAAACTCAAAGGTTTGCTGATACATATCGATGCGAAGTTGTCCGGTTCTGTTTTGTAGAAGAAGTTCTTGTCTTATATTATTTCCCCGAGGCAGTAAAAAGACTCCGATTATTCCCACAACTCCCAAAGTTACCGCCCACCAGCGCCATTTGCTAAATAGAAGTAAAACACCCAGACCTCCGAGCACCCCCATTAGTGCTCCAGTGGATTTTGCAAAAATAATTCCCAGCAGCCCCGAAGGTACAGCCAATAGCGATATAGTTAGGATTAGTGTGTTTTTAGTCTCTTTTTTTGTTCGATCAGGCTTATTATTCTTTTTAAAAATATGCGGTAAGCTATAGAGAAAGTGCTTAATTTTATCCAGCCAACCTATTGGTTTAGTTCTGATTTGATCATAGACCAGATAAGAAGCAATTATTACAGCTGGAGCTAGAAAATGCCCGACCGCATTCGGAAAGCCGTACCAAGCGGTGACCCTGAAGGCATTGTTATTTTCCCAGAAACTATAAGGCACCAAGAAGCCGGTAAAGTGTTGATAGACAGCCAAGATTGAGACAGCGAACCCGCTTACAACGATAGCGAATAAAATGTTTTTTAGCTCTTCTTTACTGTCCAAACTCGTAGTTAGAACCGCAGCTAATATTATCGGCTCGATATAGAACGATTTCCACTCGCCGAGGGCAGAGATCGGGTCTAATCCGTTAAAAATTGATATGGTAGCCCCGAGAACGAACAACGAAACACCGACAACGAGCCACCGGTGCCGTTTGTATATTTGCTTCACCTCTTTTATTATTTTTTTTCTTTTTTTGACCAGCCAAGCCAACACAACAAGTCCCAGCATTACCTCCAGCATGTCGGTTGGAATAGGTCCGATACTGAAATCTATGAGGTAGGTTGGTAATAATAAAAATAAGATTGACAGAGCTAGATTGAATCTGGTAAAACTTAGGAAGGTGAAACAAATAAAGAATGTAATCAGCAATGCGGTTTGCATTTTAGTTTTATTCTATTTCTTGTTTAGCAAATTTTATCGTTTGTTTCACATACTCTGAAACCCCGGCATATGACAAAATACTTTTAATCATAGTACAGTCCTCTTTAACTGCCTGCAGGTAATTTTCTCTCTTTTCTGCTTTTTTAGGTGTCCTTAACTGGGATTTCATCCATCCGACCTCTTTTTCTCTTTTCCTCATAAATCTATTAATAGCTATCTCAAGCTGAAAATCAACAAAATTCTCAGTTTTCGCTATCTCCAAAAAATCTTTCCTATAGAGTAATCTTTGTCCCGCAAGTAGAATATGGCTCCGGGCAATATCTATCGGAGAAATAGCTTTGTCCAGTTTCAATATAATCATATCAAAGTTGCCCGTTTTCATATGGAGTACAGCTTGTCTTATATCCTTTTTATTTAAATTTTTAAGATCAGCATCAAGAAAAAATAACACTTCACTTCTTGCTTCTCTAGCCCCCGTCTTAATTGCCTCGGATTTTCCTCTGTTTTTATTTAATTTAATTAAATTTACTTTTGGAAACTTATTTTTAACTTCTTTGTATATATCATCATCACTGCCATCGTCTATACAAATTATTTCATCGAATTCATCAATTTGGTTTATTTTTCTCAAGGTCTTAATGATTCTGTGTCCCTCGTTGTAGAAAGGAATAATACAAGAAAATGTCATGAGGTTGATGCTTCAGTTTTTTTAAGTTTGATTATTTCTTTTATTGTTTTAATGGATATACCTCCGATAGCAAATAAAGTAGTTGCGTAGATTACACCACCAATAACTACCAGCAGCAGTACATGCCATTGAGGCAGGACCATTATAGCTCCTCCCATAATCGTCGCCGCAAATATTATTTTACCAAAAGTTTTAAAGCTGAGTTTGAGTTCGGCGAATTTTCTCACAGTGAAGAAAAGGAAAAAACCCGCATAAAGTTCAGCAAATACACTCATCCACGCTGCTCCTATCATACCGTACTTGGGCACAAAGATTAAGTAGCCGATCAGCGTCAGTATTGCATCGGATATATATACCCACAACGTTTGCTTTTGTTTATTCATTGCAACTGCTGTATGGCTAAAGGTGGCTCCTAAAAATACTCCAAATACAGCTATAGATAAAATTTCCAAAGGTAAAGCAGACTCAGAGAATTTACCACCGGCCACCATTAGCATTATTGGTTTAGATAATATAATTGCACCTACTACTAGAGGTGTGCCCAGAGCCATCATAATATCAAATGATTTTTGTAATCTTTGTTTAAATTCTTTCATTTTGCCCCGAGACCAAGCATGCGTGAGCAAAGGCAATAACAATCCCATCATCATCATTGCTGATTCGGTTAATACATCTATAACCTTGTAGGCTGCTCCATAAATCCCCACCTCACTTTGGGGTCTAAATAGTGACAGTAGTACTGTATCTCCTTTCAGGTATATTACATTAAACATTATAGAGATTGCCAGTGGCCACATTTTTATTGTTATATCTTTCCATATTTTTTTATCATACTTGATTCCTCCATAGCCCTGCTTCCAAGCGTAAGCAAAAAGAAAAGATGTGTATACTATGCTTGCGAAAGTAACAATAATCATAAAAGGCAAAAAAGAGGTTCCCATATATATAAGTGTTGCGATTCCACCTACCAAAACTATTCTCCCCAAGACTTCTCCGATCGCATGTACATACATCTTTAGCTTTTTTTGGTAGAAGCCTGTAAGCACTTGTCTCATTGAAATTGCTAGAAAAGAAATATTTGTAAAACTAACAGCTATTTTCACTTCTACAGGATAAGGAAAAAATAGTACTATGAAAGGTGCTAAACCAAAAGCAACACCCGACGTTGCCAATCTAAAACCAAGTATATTTTTCAGTAGTTTCTTATTATCATATTCTGGCTCACTTAGCATTTGTCCGGTTACTGGGGTCATTCCAAAATCAACCATTATCCCGATGAATTGTAAAAAAGCGATGGTAGTAGTATACCAGCCGAATTTAGCTTGTCCGAGGTACCTAGTCATTAAAGCTACTGCAGCTAACCCCAGAGCAGTCGAAACAGCTTTACCACCAAATTGAATTATCGTATTGTGAGCTACACTCCTAGTTTTTGACATTTTTCTTTTTTACATAAATTATCACTTTTTATTTCTTTTAGCAATTTTTAACTCTTTTATTATCTAAACTCGAATTTAGTTAACTCTCCTGTGGTTATAAAAAATAAACCCCGACAGAGTGTTTACTCCTACGGGGAGAATATTATTCATGTTTCGTGTTTTCAAAATCCATAAGATTCTCTTTGATTTTGTCGAAGCATTTGCTTGAAAAATCCCGGGTTCTGAGTGATACAATTTCTGGGTTTCGCTTAACTTTAAACATTTCTAAAAACCAATTCTTTCTTCTTTTTTTAATTCTGACCCATTTATCTTGTTTATTGAGTTTACTTTGAGCCACAAAGCAAGCTTTTCTAATTTTTTTGATAGTATCTAACTTAAATTCTTCTAAGTCTAAAAAAAGAGACTTTATTTTATTCTTAAAACTTTCGAATTCCATGAATACCTCCTTGTTTTTGGTTAAAGTGCGCACCTCATTGATACATTAATATTATGATAAAAAAGTTATAACTTCAATATTTGATAGCATGTTATTCGGTTCGTGTTTTACTTTTGGTATAATATTTAAGCTTATATCTAAAATTAAATAAATGAAAAAAAAGTTGAAAAGTTTTAAAAATACAGCTTTTGCT
>JBDGRL010000002.1:81036-99448 GCA_042218065.1 Candidatus Magasanikiibacteriota bacterium
TAAAATTAAATAAATGAAAAAAAAGTTGAAAAGTTTTAAAAATACAGCTTTTGCTTTCATGTTATTTTTGTTTGCTATTTTTTTGTTAGCACCAATTAGTTCAAAAGCAAAGCCAAGTCCAAAGATACAAGACCCAGGTTTTAGTGCAAAGTACGTTTCACAAAAGCCCAGTGACCCAATAAATATAGAAGCAGGTGACACAAAGACAGTAGAAATTAATTTTAAAAATACAGGCACAAGAACTTGGAACCCAAATCGATATAATTTTGTATCTGCTTATACAATGGACCCAAGGTACAGGAAATCAAAGTTTTCTTCTGAACAGTGGATTAACTCTAAACAGACTGCAAAAATAAATGAAGTCGTTCGTCCTGGAGAGATAGGTAAGTTAAAAATCAAATTAAAAGCTCCGAATGAACCTGGTGAATACAGACAGAAATTTTATTTAGCTTCTGAAGATCATAGTTGGGTAAAAAATGGTTATTTCTTTTTGGACATAAAGGTCACTTTACCAAGTAGAGAACTCACACAAAAAGAGAAAAATATAAAAGATCCGAAATTTAAGATAAACGATCCTGCTTATCAAGCTCAGTATATCTCACAATCTGAATCAGACCCGATAAAGATTACAGCTGGAGACAAAAAAAGAGTTGCTGTGACATTTAAAAACAACGGTTCAAAAACCTGGTATCCCGGCTCAGCTAACTTCGTTAGTGCTTACATCGTGAGGCCTAAATATAATGAATCTGAGTTTAGTGGAAGAGAATGGCTCAAACCATCACAGCCGGCTAAGATAAATAATATAGTTCGCCCTGGACAGAGAGGTAGTTTGAGTTTTAACTTGCATGCTCCAGAAAAAACAGGCACTTATATCGAACATTTTCATCTCGCTTCTGAAAATCACACCTGGATTGAGGATGGGTATTTTTATTTAAAAATAAAATCTGTAGCACCATCTAAGCAGAACAATAAGACTAATCAGAAGGAGACAAAAAACCAAGATTCAAACTTAAAAGACTACAAAAAAGTAAGTGAAAACAAAGAAGCAGAAGAGAACAAGCAAGAAGATAATTCTAAACAAAGCAAGTACAAAGGAGAGAAAATGTTCTTAAATAAAAATAAAATAGCTGCACCCGGTGGTGAGAGGGTAAAAATTATATTAGCTGCTCAAAACTCTGGTGAAAATACTTGGCCTAACTATACAATAAAGATGAAAGACAGTTCAGAAAGTAATTTTGCGGATGACAGCTGGAAATCAAAGACAGAAATTTTGAATAGCGATAATAATATTGGTCCAAATGGAGTTTTCAGGGAAGATTTCTATGTCAGAACTCCGCCAAATTCAGGAAAATATACCTTAAACTTAAATTTATATGTAAATGATAAGAAAGCTTCCGGTGCTGAGTTTAGTATTCCTGTGGAAGTTACTAAAGATGCAGATTCAGATTATACCCCCGCTTTTCATGAAGAAAATGAAGAGCCGAGATGGGACAAAGAGCCTAGAATTAGGGTTGGACTAAAAAAGATTGAAAATAATTATACTCTTTTTACTCCCAAGAATGATGATTATAAAGTTTATAAAGGTAGTGACACCTTGATGGGTACCTTGGAGGAAGGTGATACTGCAACCCTAAAAAAGGATGAAGATGAATTTACTTTCCTTAGTGATGAAGTAGATTTTGATACAGAAAAATATATTCGTCTAGAGCCTAAAGAAAACCCTCACGCGAAATTTGAACTGGGGCATTTCAATAGAAAAATAAAATGGAAAGGACCTAAAAACTTTGATACTTACAGAGGGGCTTTTGAATACAGGCTGTCAGATGGAGAAGATTCCGACCTGTTTGCTATAAATGATCTATTGATGGAGGATTATGTAAAAGGAATAGCTGAAACCTCAAATAATCCTCCTATGGAAATGCTAAAAGCCCAGGCAGTTGCAGCTAGAACTTATGCTGAACATATAAAAGAGACCAATAAGCACTCAGAACGAAATTTTGGTGTAATTGCTCACACTGGAGACCAGCTATATTTAGGAGTTGAAAGTGAAAAAATAACCCCCCGCTATGTTCAAGCTGCTGAAGCAACTCGAGGTTATATGATTACTTACAATGATGAGATAGTAGTGACACCTTATTTTGGTCACAGCAACGGATATACTTCCAGTTGGTATCAGGTATGGGGGGACCACAAACCTTGGTTAGTTTCAGTAAGAACCGAGTATGATGATGGATTGTCAACTCTTGGTCATGAAGTGGGGATGAGCCAGAGAGATGCAGCTATCAGAGCAAGGAAAGAAGATATTACCTGGAGAGAATTGTTGCATCACTATTATACTGGAGTTGAGATAGAAAAGTTTTATGAGTAAGTGAGTACCTATTTTATTATTTCATGGGTGGTAAATAAGTTTTATTCTAGCTCAGTTTCTTTAAGGTAAAATAAAAAACCGGGCGCTAAGCCCGGTTAGTTATTATATATATGTTTTTTAATTTTTAATCTTCCCCGTCTTCATCATTCTCACCCGATTCATCTTTCTCATCTGATTCTTCATCATTTTCGTCTTTTGACTCTTCTGTCTCTTCCTCTTCTTCATCTGATTCAATCTTTTCAATAATTTCTTCTCTAATTTCTTCCATAATTTCGGGGTTATTGTTGAGGAATTTTTTTGCTTTCTCTTTTCCTACTTCTAGCTTGTCTAAGTCATCTATTCTTTCACCTTCGTAATAATAGGTATGACCTCTTTTTTCGATAACTTCGTGCTCCATACCAACTTTTAGAGTATCACCTGCGGCTGAAATTCCTTGGTTATACATAATATCAAACTCCGTTGTTTGGAAAGGGGCGGCTACCTTATTTTTAGCAACTTTAGCTTTTACTCGGTTTCCGATCACGTCTCCTTGGTGTTTAATCTTAGCTCTTCTTCTTAGCTCTATTCTAACTGATGAATAGAATTTCAATGCTCTACCACCAGGTGTGGTTTCCGGGTTTCCGAAGTAAGTGCCAACTTTCATTCGGATCTGGTTCAGGAATATTACAGTAGTGTTGGTTTTTCCTATAAATCCTGTTAGTTTTCTCAAGGCTTGACTCATTAATCGTGCTTGCAGTGCAATGTGATCATCTCCCATTTCTCCTTCTATTTCTTCTTTTGGGACTAGTGCAGCTACTGAGTCTAGTACTACCACATCCAATCCATTTGATCTGACCAAGGTTTCCAAAATTTCAAGTGCCTGTTCTCCGGTATCTGGTTGTGAGATAAGCAGTTCATCTACGTCTACGCCTGTCTTTTTAGCATATTCTGGATCTAATGCATGCTCTGCATCAATAAATGCAGCTATACCGTCCTCTTTTTGTGTTTCCGCTATTATATGTTGAGCTAGTGTTGTTTTACCAGACGCCTCTGGTCCGTAAATCTCTACTACTCTACCTCTAGGGACTCCTTGCACACCTAATGCTAAGTCTAAAGATAAACAACCTGTAGATATTGCGTTTACGTCATCTGGGCTTGCCGATCCCAACTTCATAATTGAGCCATCACCAAATTTTTCTTTTATTTGGTCTACTGCAGCTTGCGTGGCTTCTTTTTTATCATCTTTTGCCATGAAATTTATTTATTAATTATGTAGGTTTACTTTAATTATTGAGAGGTGAAATGTCAAGGGTTTACATTAAGACCGTTGAAAAACTTTAGCAAGATTCGAACCCATTACCGAACCCCTTCAATGAGACAAGCTCAAAGCCGAGGTTCGGCAATGGGTTCTGCATCTATTTTGTGTTTTTTCAATGGTCTCTACATTGATTATATAGGACTTAAAGTTTTTTATAAGAGAGGATCAAGTTTCTTTATTGTCGTCTTGAGTTAGTGAAAATTTAGAATTCTTTTCTTTTACTACGTGCCTTACTTTTGTATTAGGTTTTCCGTGCTCTTTTTTGGCTTTTATAACAATTGTGTTTAATCCTTGTTTTAATTTTATTTTCTTTTCAAACACCCCTTTTTTATTATGGGATACTCTTTTGCCATTTATAGATATAGTAGCCTCTTTTTTTGTTTTTACTTGTATAGTTACTTTATCTTGATTTGTTTTGAAATTTTTTGTTGGAGAGTTGACTAGAAGCTTTGGCGGATCGAGTATTTGGTCTATTTGCAATCCTATAAAGCCTATTAAGGATCCTACTAATAAAATCACACAAAAAGCTTTAGCAAAAAGTGGAACATTTTTCTTAGATAGAAAGTCAGGTTTCTTAGTCCAATCAATACTTGCATTTCCTTCTATTTCTTTTAGGTATTTCTCTTTATTAATATCGAAAGGCTTTAAATATCTTTTTATAAAAAGTTTTTTATAGAGCTTCCCTTTTGGAAGTTTATGGAAAGCTGAAGACTCAATTGCTAATATGAAATCTTTATTTAACTTAGTTAGCTCTTCCATTTCTTCGATACTTAGGTTTGAGTTCTCTCTAAGCTGTCTAAGTTTATCACCAATTTGCTCTGGTTTTTGTACTGGCTTTTTATGGAATATTTTCATTTATTCCAGTTAATTTCGTATAATTAGCATTAGGTATTATATCTATTTGTTTATGAACAGTAAAATTGAGTATGAAAATTGATTACAAATTCTAAATTCGATTTATCTTTTTTATTTTGGCTCTTCTTGTTCTTCATTATTGTGCTTTGATGTTTTTTCTTCCTCCTCTTCATCCTCTTGTTCTTCTGTTTCTTCTTTTTCTTCATCGTCTTCGTCTTTATAAACATTTTGAGCTCCGTCTTTGTCTAGTTCTTCTACAATTTCTTGTTCCGATAGTGTTATTTCTCTAGCTTTGGACCCTCTTGCCTCACCAACTATACCTTCTTCATGGAGCTGGTCTAGTATTCTAGCAGCTCTAGCATATCCGATTCTCAATTTTCTTTGCAACAGAGAGGCGCTGCCTTTTTCTGCCTTTAGCACTGTCTTTTTTGCTTCTTCGAATAGTTCATCTTTTTCTTGTTCTTCATCATCGAACATACTTTCTGTTTTTGATTGGCTTTCCACTATAGACTCATCATAGTTGGGCTCTTCATCTTCTGAGAGATAGTCTACTACTCGCTTAACTTCTTGCTCGGAGATATAGGCACCTTGGATACGAGCAGGTTTAGATAAATCTGAAGTTGATAACAGCATATCACCTTTTCCAACTAATTTTTCAGCTCCAGGCTCATCTAGAATTACTCTGGAGTCGGTAGCAGAAGCTACTGAGAAAGAAATTCTTGCTGGAATATTAGCCTTCATTAAACCGGTTATCACATCAACACTAGGTCTTTGTGTAGCTAAAATTAAATGTATACCAACAGCACGTGCCATTTGTGCCAATCTAATTGTGCCGGATTCGATCTCATTTGATGCTGCTTGCATTAAATCTGCCAGTTCATCAATGATAAAAACAAGGTGCGGCATTTTGTTATCCGGGTGTTTTTTATTGTGTGAGCTAATGTTTCTGCTGCCGCTTTCTGATAGCACATCAAACCTTCTTTCCATTTCTTTTATTGTCCATTCAAGAGCATTTACCGCTTTCTTTGCTTTGGTTATTACTGGAGTTAAAAGATGCGGCAGGCCATCGTAATCTTTCAGCTCAACTCTTTTTGGATCAACCATTATAAACCGCAAAGTTTCTGGGGTATTTTGATACAGTAAGCTCATTATTATTGTGTTTAAACAGACAGTTTTACCCGAGCCGGTTGCTCCAGCTATTAGTAGGTGAGGCATTTTGGGTAGATCTGCAAACCATACTTTTCCTGATACATCTTTACCTAGAGCCATCATCATATCGTGGTCTCTGTTTTTGAATTGTTTACTTTTTAGCAATTCTTTTAGCGTAACTTGAGCTTGAGTTTCATTTGGCACTTCTACCCCCACTTTTGATTTACCTGGAATCGGAGCTTCGATTCTTATTGGGTGGGCAGCTAAAGCCAAGGATAAGTTATTGGACAAGGATGTAATTTTGTTCAGTTTTACTCCTTTTGGTGGGTTCAGAGTATATTGAGTAACAGTGGGCCCAACCTTTACTTCTCCCATTTCGACTTCTAAATCAAAATTTTTCAGTGTTTTTTTGATAGTTTTTACGTTTTGTTTTATATCACCGCTAGATGGTTTTTGTCTTTTTGAGGACAGAAGAGATATTGGTGGAATTTCTTTTGATATGACCCCTTTCATGTAGTCGGGCTGATCAATATCTATTTCTTTATTTGAGCTTTCTTCTATTTCAGGCTGTTCATTGTCTTTTGTTTCTTTTTCATCTTTCTCTCTAGATTCTGCTTCTTCTGCTTGTTCTTTATTAATATCTTTGGAAGAGAAGTCAGGCTCGTCTCTTTTTGGTATTTCACCTTCTTCTTCACTAAACTCTTGATAGTCTTCAAGGTTTTCTCCTTGATCATATACATCATCTATACCTTCTTTTACGAATAAATTTTGTGTAAGTTTTGTTAACTGGTCTCCAAAACCACCCATTTTGTTCATTAATTTTTTATGCATCAATATAAAGTGAGCTAAAGAAGTATTAAAAGTAAGTAATAAAGATGTGAGAAGCAAACCTATAAGTAAAATTACTCCTGCTATTGTACCGAGATAGTTTTTAAGAATCCAAGCAGGTAAACCAAAGACACCCCCTCCGTTTCCTTGGAGAGCTTGAAATCTCATCTCTGCCGGAGAAAACTGAAAATGGAACAGACTACAGGCTGATAACAAAAATAAAAATATACCGATGCCGTAAGTTTCTTTATACTCATTATCTTGATCTCTTAAACTAAACCAGAGCAATAACAGTAAAATAAGAGGTATGGAGTACTTCATACTGCCGAAAAGCGGACCTAACAGAGACTGGTTCAGAATTTTCCCGAACTCTCCTGCTTTCCCTAAAAAGCTAAGTGCTATTATTAAGCTTAATACTATCAATAGAATTGAGGAGATAGACTTTGCTATAGAAGGGTTTAATTGGTTAGATTTTCTTTTCTTGCTCATAGTACAAGCTATTTTATCAAAAATGATAGTTCAACAAAAGAAAATTCTTCATTTAAATTGACACAAACCAATATTTCAGATATAATGCGGTAGTGAAAACACTCAAAACTCATTTAAATTAGTAAGAACTCATTAAAAATTATGAAAGATTTATTTAAAAAATTCGGCGTAGTTATTCTGTCTTTATTAGTTATAGCTGCAGCGCTTAGCTTTTCTCAAGTAGGAAAAGAAAACCCCAAAAAAACAGGAATTAATACTCTTGTAAACAAGATTCAGCAAGAAAAAGTAGAAAGTGTGACAGTTCAAGGTGATATAATGACGGTGAAACTGAAGGATCAATCTCGGAAGTTAAGTGTAAAAAAATCCAAGGACCAGTCTTTTTCTGAGTTGATGAGCAATTACGGAATTGATCCAAAAAAGTTATCTAAAGTTGAGGTCACTATCGAAGGGCAAAGTGGCTGGAAGTATTGGCTTGGTGCATTAGCCCCATATATTTTCCCTCTGTTGATCTTGGGTGCTATAATTTACTTTATGACTCGTCAAGTAAAAGGTATGAATAATAGGGCAATGGGCTTTGGTAAGGATCAGTCCAAAAAAGCGGAAGAGACGGAAGATACAGAAACAACCTTCGATGATGTTGCCGGACTAAAAGAAGCAAAAGAAGAATTAGAAGAAGTAGTAGATTTCTTGCAAAGACCAAAACAGTTCAGTGAAATGGGAGCAGAAATACCTAAAGGTGTATTGCTTATGGGTGAGCCCGGAACCGGAAAAACCTTAATGGCAAAAGCAGTTGCAGGCGAAGCTGATGTGCCCTTCTTTCATATTAGTGGTTCTGAGTTTGTAGAGATGTTTGTAGGTGTTGGAGCATCCAGAGTTCGTGATCTATTTGAGAAAGCCAAGAAAAAGGCGCCGGCGATTATATTTATTGATGAGTTGGATGCTGTTGGCAGGAAACGAGGTGCTGGTGTAGGTGGTAGCCATGATGAGAGAGAACAAACTCTGAATCAAATATTAGTAGAGATGGATGGCTTTGACCCCCACTTAGGCGTAATTGTAATGGCTGCCACAAACCGCCCTGATATTTTAGACCAAGCATTGCTGAGACCCGGCAGGTTTGACAGACAAATTACCGTAGGAAAACCGGATATTAGAGAACGAGAAGAGATTCTTAAAATTCACGCAAAAGATAAGCCGTTCAAAGAATCCGTGGATTTCCGAGCCGTAGCTGAAAGGACACCGGGTTTTTCTGGAGCAGATCTGGAAAATCTATTAAATGAAGCTGCTATCTTGGCTGTTAGAAAAGGTAAAGACAAGATCGGACAGGAAATGATTTTTGAGTGTATTGAAAGAGTTCTTATGGGTCCTTCTAAAGAGTCTAAAGTTATGACAGATGAAGAAAGAGAGATGACAGCCTATCATGAAGCTGGACATGCTATAGTAGGGAATTTCTTGGAGCATTGTGATCCAGTGCGTAAGGTATCAATTATTGGTCGAGGCAAAGCAGGGGGATATACCTTATCAATGCCGGAAGAAGATGAGAACTACAAGACACTTCGGCAATTAAAAGATAAATTAGCGATGATGATGGGGGGATATGTAGTTGAAAAGAAGATTTATGGTGATGAAAGCGTTTCAACTGGACCTTCAAATGATCTTCAAAAAGCTACTCAAGTAGCAAGTAAGATGGTAAAAAGATATGGCATGAGTGATTCCTTGGCTCCTAGAAGTTATGGAGAGAACGATGAAACAATATTCTTAGCTCAGGAGATTCATGAAGAACAAGACTATAGTGAGGAGACTGCCAGCAAGATCGATAAAGAAATAAATGCTATATTAACTGAAGCTCGAGATAGAGCAAGGAAGATAGTAGATGAAAAAGAAGATGAGCTAGAAGAGCTGGTAAGAACTTTGCTAGAGAAGGAGACTATAGAAAAAGAGGAGTTTGATAAAATTATGGAAGGTGAAGTTGTATTAGAAGATGAAGGCCAAAAAGAAGAAGACAAAAAACAAGATTTAGACGAACAAGATAATCAAGAAAACGATAATACAAGCGAAGACAAAGAATAAGTATCAATCTTCAATAAAGTAAAAAGCCCCAGATTTTAGGTTGGGGCTTTTTTAATATCTCTTTTTATTTTCCTGGCTTAAGGTTGAAGTAGTGGAAATTTGTTCAATCACTACATTATTATAGAACCTCTTTTAAGTACTTGCCAGTATAACTGTCATCAACTTTAGTAATATCTTCAGGGGTTCCTTCCGCAATTACTTGCCCTCCTTTTTTGCCACCTTCAGGTCCCATATCTATTACCCAATCTGCACATTTTATTACATCTAGATTGTGCTCTATTGTGAGTACTGTATTTCCTTTTTCTACTAGCTCATTCAGAACCATTAGCAGCTTTTTTATATCCTCAAAGTGTAATCCGGTAGTAGGCTCATCTAATATGTAAAGAGTATCACCTGTATCACGCTTTGACAACTCTTTTGCTAACTTAATTCTTTGTGCCTCACCTCCTGATAAAGTAGTAGCTGGCTGTCCTAAGCGAAGATAACCCAACCCTACATCTCTCAATACTTTTAACTTGGAAGCTATAGGTTTATGGTCGTTAAAGAAACGGTAGGCTTCGTGAATTGTCATATCTAGAACATCTGCTATATTCTTTTGTCTGTAATGTACTTCGAGTGTTTCTTGGTTATATCTATTTCCTTGGCATTCCGGGCATTTAATATAAACATCTGACATGAACTGCATAGAAATTTCCTTGTATCCATTGCCACTACAAGCTTCGCATCTACCTGCACCTTTTACATTAAAGGAGAAATAGCCTGGATCCATCCCTTTCATCTTAGCTTCTGGAGTATCTGCAAAAACCTCTCGGATCGGAGTAAATAGTCCGGTATAGGTAGCGGGGTTAGATCGAGGTGTTCTGCCTATAGGATCTTGGTCTATTGTTATCACTTTGTTTAGATATCCAGTACCCTTTATACCCTCATGTGCGGCCGGTTCATCTTTGGCTCGGTGGAATTCTTGGTGGAGTGATTTGGATAGAATATCAGTAACTAAAGTAGATTTTCCAGAACCTGATACACCAGTCACGCATGTGAATTTACCTAGAGGTATATCTACATCTATATTTTTGAGGTTGTGCGCCTTAGCTCCTTTAACTTCAAGATTTACGTCCTTACCTTCTCTTCTTTCTTGTGGTACTTCTATTTTTTCTCTTCCTGTTAGATAACCAGCTGTAACGGATTTTTCTACATCTTTGATTTCATCAGGAGACCCTTCTGCTATTATTTTTCCGCCGTGCTTTCCGGCTCTAGGACCCAAGTCAATTACATGGTCTGCTGCTTCTATAGTTTGTTCGTCGTGTTCTACTACTATTACTGTATTCTCCTTTTCTTTTAATGTGTTTAGGGTATCGATAAGTTTTTGATTATCTTTTGCGTGCAATCCTATGGTAGGTTCATCAAGGACATATATGACATTAGTAAGACCTGTTGAAATTTGAGTTGATAATCTAATTCTTTGGGCTTCCCCTCCAGCTAAGGTGTTTAGAGACCTGTCTAGAGTTAGGTAATAGAGACCCACTTTATTTAGATCTTTTAGTCTCTGATTTATTTCTTTAGCTATAGGTTTAGCGATATTCAGTTTTTGCTCAGATATTTGTTTTGTTAGTTCATTCTCTTCATCTGATGACAATCTTTCAAAGATGTCTTGTGCTTCTTCGATAGTCTTTTCGGTGATATCTGCAATTGAATGACCACCAATTTTTACGGACAAGCTGGATGGTTTTAATCTTTTACCTTCGCAAATAGAACAGACTTTTTCTTTCATATATTTTTCAATCTTGTCTTTTACATAGTCTGAGTCTGTTTCGTTATGTCTCTGGGTGAGATCAGGAACTACTCCTGAGAATGTTTTGGTTTTTCCATTTATTTCATACTCATTACTGTCTCCGTAGAGTAAAACATCTATAACTTCTTCTGGTAGGTTTTTTACTTTCTCTTCCATGGAGAAGTTATGTTCTTCAGCTACTTGTTTTAGTAGTTGCTTCTTTTGTTTTTTGTTTCCTGTAAGGCGTGCCCATGGTTGAATAGCACCTTCATCAAGACTTAAATCTTCGTTAGGGATAACCATATCTGGCTCTACCTCCATTGTATAACCTAGTCCATTACATCTAGGACAAGCCCCATAGGGGCTGTTGAAGCTGAAAGATCTGGTTTCCAGAGGCTGGAACTCTTCTTCTGCTTCTTTTGCAAATGGGACGGTTGAATAAATATACTCTTCTTCGCTTGATTTATCATAAATATTAATGAATCCATCTGAGAGATCCAAAGCTTTATCGACCAGCATTTGAATGTTGTGATTTTTGTCTTCTTCAAGGGTTTCTATTACTAGTTCTACTGTATATTTTTTATCTTCTTCAAAATCGTAGTCTTCAAGGTCGTGGATAGTTAGCATTTCTCCGTTTATCCTTAGGTCAGAGCATCCCACCGGTTCAATTCTGGATATAAGACGATCTGGCTCTACCTCTTCTTTTCTAACTATAGGAGACAATAAAACAACTTCTCCTTCTGAGTTGTTCCACAGCTTTCTTACTTCTTCAGTAATTTCTCCGCTGGTGTAGCTTTCAGCTTTTTCTCCGGTTTCTGGATCATATTGTGTTCCAGCACGAGCAAATAACAGTCTTAAAAGATCATATATTTCTGTAGCAGTACCAACTGTAGAGCGCGGATTTTGATTTTTGTTTTGTTGACTTATTGCTATGGTTGGTGATAATCCTTCTATAGCCTCTACATCCGGCTTGTCTTCTATATCCATAAACTTTCTCGCCTGTGCGCTCATGCTTTCGGCATATCTACGTTGTCCTTCGGCATAGATGGTATCGAATGCAAGAGAGGACTTTCCGGACCCAGAAAGTCCGGTGATTACAGTCAACTCATTCTTTGGGATTTCTACGGATACATCTTTTAAGTTGTGTACGTTTGTGTTTTTTACTTTTATTTTTTGCATAATTTTTTTGATTTTTGTTAATAACCAGGCATCGATGATTCAGGTTTACATCTAGTGGGGTCCTCTGAACCAATGATTTCTACTACAGCACCAATTCCTCCTCCTATGCCTGCACATAGAGGTGAGACTACTGCTCCTGCGCCACTTATCACGCAAGCAGCTCCTGTGCCGGTGCCTCCAGCCGCAGCTGCTTTCCATATATCAAGATTATTGTTAGGTAAAGGAGGAAAGTCAGTTCTGCTTAAATTAATGTTACAAGTAAATCCATTTTTTAGCTCTGTTTTTTTAATTAAATATTTTTCTGGTGGAATTTCTCCTGGGATTTTTTTATGTTTCCCTTCAATATAAGCAGTAGTAGCTTTACAAGTACATCTTGTGACAGCCTGCTTTGGGTCACTACAATCTACTCCACTGTTAGCACTTAGTGTACTGCCTAGATTAACAGAACAGTTGTTTTTACCGGGTACTCTCCCTAAAGCATACCAATCTGGAAGTGTGTCCCCCCTGCGCCAAATTGCTTCTGCAGCAGCACCTAAAGAGCCAGTTCCTCCATCTACTATTTGTGCACCCAAGTAGTAACCTACAGTATCTTTACAATCTGAATCAAAACTAGTTATTTTATATGTTTGTCTTCCTTCTTTAAGAGCAGGAAGGGATCCACTTTTGGCTTGTTTTGTTTTAACATCGCCGTTGGAGCAAACTTCCAGTAAACCTAGCGTTTTTATATATCTCTCATCTTTGGCTTTTCCTGATATTATTCCTTTAAATCCAGATCCTGTTATTACCCCACCAAGCACTCCTTTTTTACAACTTCTATTAGGTATACCTACACAAACTTCTTTTTTGTTTCCACAGCTTATACCCTTACAAGTTTGAGAAGAGCCCTTTATATAGTACGATTTACTACAGGTTTTATTATTTTTTTTCTGCATGTTTTTTATTTTAAACCAATCAGAAACTTCTGACTTTTTTGTCCACCCTTTCTTGTTTCCGGTTTTTCCTGCTTTGCCAATTTTTTTCTTCTTGTTGGAAATATTTTGACACACCGGAGCCGTAAGAACTTGTTTTTTAATCATCCATGTTTGGGGAAGTCTAAGATTTACCAAAGCAGGATTAATAGTGTTTAAAATTAGAAAAGATGTAGTTAATAAAACTAAACCCCCAATAGCACCTCCTATTCTCTTTTTTGCTTTTTTTATAATTTTTTTTCTGCCTCCGGATACAGTCCACTGAATTCCTGATACTAAGATCACAAGAGCTGCTAATGTTGCTCCAGCTATCATTGACCACCTATACATAAACCGAATAAATTCCCCCATGTTAGCAAAGCCTGCTTTTGTTCCTTTACCAGAAAAGCTTATTTGAGTTTCAGCTCTTCCTTCAGGTAGGCAAAATCCTGCAGGCTCTTTCTTTCCTGTTTTGGCACTATATATTTTGGTACCCCCACAAGCCTCTCGAGCGTCCCTATTATTTGCTGCTGGATAAAAGAAGTCTTCACGATTTTCAGCATTTTGATGTTGGTTTAAGCACTCTGGTTTTGCAAAACATCTTTGATCAATAGCAGTATGTACGGTTTTCGGGGCGGAAATGAAAATTAAAGCTACAAGAGAAAATATAATTGTAAAATATTTTTTACTCATCCTTTATTTCTTTTAAAATAATCTCTCTCCATTGTTTTTTACTTAATACTCCCTGTATTTTTTTATTATTTACGATAAATGTTGGGGTGCCTTTAACTCCTACAGAAATACCATCAGCTAAATCTTTTTTAACTCTCTTTAGATATTTCTGTTTATCGAAACATGTTTTGAACTGCTCGATATTCAGTGACAAATCCCTCGCTATTTTTAGGTAAGCTGATCTATTAAACTGTTTTCTTTCAAATATTTTATCGTAAAACTTCCAGAACTTATCCTGCTCTTGGGCGCATGTAGATGCAATAGCTGCTTGTCTAGCATGTGGGTGGATAGAAGTTAGAGGGAAATGCTTGAATACTACTGTAATAGCAGGCTGGTATGTATTCATAATCTTTTTCAAGTCAGAATACTGCTTTTGGCAGAACGGGCATTCAAAATCCATAAACGCGACTATAGTTACCTGTTTTCCTGAACCATATTTCGGATTATAGTCTCTGATTATGCTTTGTACTTTTCGTTTATTTAGTTTCTTACCTTTTGCTTTTTTAGTGATTTTTTTACTGCTAGAGAAACCACCTTCGAACTTTTTTACTAACTCCTTTTTTGCATCTTGATTACCATACTCCAACTGGTAGCTGTAATAAACTACCTTAGCTCCAAATAGAAGAAAGAATAAAAATACAATCCCCAACAATGAAAGGAACACTTTGCCTGCTGCTGTTTTGTGAAAAGGTTTATCTTCAGACATTTTTGGATTACGCAGATATTATAACAAAAAATAGTAGTTGTCAACAGCAAAATAGAGACAGCTGAAATATATTTTTTAAAACTTGGGTTCAAATATTTTTCTAATCTCGCTGGTCAAATAATTTGATAATTTCGATATAGAAAAGATAGTCCTACATTCGGTGAATAGGCTCTTTTTCAAAAGTTCTAAGAGGAAAAGTTATAGCAACTATAGAAACCAATCGTTATATACTGTCTTTATGCTTCAAAATTTATTTTTAATATTTTCTAAATTTATATTACCTTTTTCCAATTGTTCTTTAGCTTTTTGCATTTGTTTTTGTAAATTTTTTCCACCCTCTTTATTATTTTTCAAGAATGAGTCAACTGAGTCTGACTTATTTTTAAAATTTTCTAGGAGTGAGTCATTGTTTCCACCAAAAAAACCACTTGTCATTTCTTCTATAGAGGTAATACTTTCATTAGATGGCTTATCAATTTGTGTGGATACTCCATACTCTGTAATTTGTATATCAATATTTGCTGTTATTTCCTGCGTTTTACTTTTTATACCTGCAGTTTTTGAATTAATTTTCATATTTTCTCCTTTTATTCTGTATATTCTGTAATCCTCAGCACCTATCCACAGGTCGATTTTTGAGCTATCAGGCATCTCACTTATTTTGGACAAGAATTTATTTTGATTACTATATTTTTTGTTTATTTTTGTAATTTTAGTTTGAACTTTATTGATTCCTTGCTTATTTGGTTTGACTACATAATGATAGGCAGTTTTTCCTGAGATTTTTTCTAGACCTTTGTCTTGTACCACCTCGAGAAGTTTATTCTTTTTGATTATCTCTTTAATTTTTTTACTCTGCTGTGTATTTATTTCTTTATTTTTATTTGACATTGACATTTTTAACCACTTATCTCCCAGGAGCGCTGAACCTTTACCTTCTATAGGTTTAATGTACATATCTGATCCTATTTGGATTACTTCTAATTTTCGAGTTCCACTCTTGCCTGACATAGTTATAGTTTGTTTCGTTTCACTTTTACTTATTGTTCGGTTTGATTTTCCTGTTAAGATTAGCTTGTTGTAGTTCTCGCTTTGTCCTAGTGCTGAAGGTATATTTAATCCTTCTTGTAGATTCATCTCTGCAGTGAAGTTGAAGGATAATTGTTTTGTCATCTCAGCTTTCATCTTATTCATCACCTCTCTTGGGTTTTCTGAGGTTTTAGGGTTTGAGCAACTAGCTCCTATTAGGAAAAATACTATAAGAAAAGAAAATAGACTGAGTGTCTTTTTAATATTCATGACATTATTATTAATGTGTTGTTAATTAAATTATGCAAAAAATATTATTGAATTACAATAGTTGTTAAGAATGCTAAATTCAAGTTGACAAAACTTAGATCTTTTATTAAAATACGCCCGTTAATTAATTTATCAATCACTCGCTCCACCAACATAGGTGAAATTTCCTCTGCCTTTTGTTTTGTTCTAACCCTTGTTATTTATTAAAAACGGGTTTTGGAGGGCGCAGCGAAGCGAGCACTCCAACCCCGGAACAAAATGAGAATGAGTTTTTAATAAATAACAAGGGTTAGGCTCACAAAGGTGGCCCAGAGCGAGGTAGTAAAAGGAAAATTAACCAAAATCTTATGGAAGTACCTTCAATAGTCGATATGTTAAAGGCCGGGATGCACTTCGGTCACAAAGCTTCACGTTGGTATCCAAAAATGGAACCATACATTTTCGAGGAACGACAAGGCATTCATGTGATTGATCTGGAGAAAACTCAGGAGATGTTGGCGGATATGCTTGAGGAGATAAAAGAGAGAGCTGCTGATGGTGAAACTATTCTCTTTATGAGCACCAAGCCTCAGGCTAGTGATGTATTAGAAAGTGCAGCTCAAGAAGTGGATATGCCTTATCTTGCAGACCGTTGGGTAGGTGGATTGTTTACAAACTTTTCTGAGGTTAGAAAGTCTGTTGATAAGTATCTGGATTTAAAAGAACAGAGAGCTAGCGGAGAACTTGAGAGATACACGAAAAAAGAGCAAGTGGAAATCTCAAAGTACATTGATAAAAAAGAGGAGTATTTAGGAGGTCTGACCTCTCTTAAGGAAGTTCCGGATGTGCTTTTTGTCCCTTCGGTTCAAAATGAGAAAATAGCCACCAAAGAAGCCAGAGAAAGTGGAGTGGAAGTTATAGGAGTTTGTGATACTAATGCTGACCCAGAAGAAGCTGATGTATTTGTGCCTGCAAACGATGATGCGGTAAAGTCAATTGAAATGATTGTAAATTTAGTTCGCGATGCTATTAAAGAAGGACTAGAAGAGTACGAGAAAGAACAAACAATCAAAGAAGAAAATAATTAATTCAATTTAAAATAATAAAAATAAAATGGCTTCTACAGAAGAAGTTAAAAAATTAAGAGACCAAACAGGTGCAGGAATGATGAATTGTAAAGAAGCACTAGAAGAGGCTGATGGAAACATGGAAGAGGCAAAAGAGATCCTAAGAAAGAAGGGGATAGCAGAGGCTACAGAGCAAGGTGGTACAGCAGCAGAAGGAAGAATTGAGAGTTATATACACGGTGATGGTGATGTTGGTGTATTATTAGAAGTAAACACGGAGACAGATTTTTCTGCAAAAAATGATGAGTTTAAGCAGTTGGTTAAAGATATAGCTATGCATATAGCAGCTATGGGTCCTGATTATGTATCCCGAGATGATGTTCCGGAGGAAGTTATTGAAGACGAGAAAGAAGTATATGCTGAGCAGATGCGGGACCAAGGAAAACCGGAAGACATTATTGAAGATATAGTGGAAGGAAAACTGGATAAGTTTTATTCAGAGGTATGCTTGATGGAGCAAGAGTTTGTAAAAAATGAAGATAAGACTATCGAAGAGCTAGTCAAAGAAAAGGCTGGGGAAATCGGTGAAAACATTCAAGTTAGAAGATTCACCAGGTATGAGGTTGGAGAAGGTATTGAGACAGAAGATGAAGATTTCGCTGAAGAGGTTGAAGAGCAGTTGTAGGCTGAGGTTTATATAGAGTATGTTGACATAGTGTTAAATTTGCTGTTATACTATTCATCGCACTTCGAATTATCTAAGTTTATATATTAATTTAGCGTAGACCTCGGCTGGCGTTTGCTGGCCGACGGCCTAAATAAAAAAATATGTTAGATGAAGAAAAAAAGCAAGAAATAATCGAAGATTTTCAACTACACGAAG
The DNA here is from genome assembly GCA_042218065.1 of Candidatus Magasanikiibacteriota bacterium. GTDB lineage: Bacteria > Patescibacteriota > Patescibacteriia > Magasanikbacterales > UBA922 > JBDGRJ01. Next base: position 98,650 of record JBDGRL010000002.1, read on the forward strand.
GTGATACAGGTTCAAGTCCAGTGCAAATTGCTTTGCTGACAGCTGAGATAGGAGAATTAAGTGAACACTTGGAAGAACACCCTCAAGATCACTCTTCTCGCCGAGGGTTGTTGAAAAAAGTAGGTAAAAGAAGAAAGTTATTGAAGTATTTAGAAGAAGAGGATCCGGAAGAGTATGCAGAAGTAGTAAAGAAGCTAGGACTAAAGCAGGCTAAAAATATTAATCAAGAACAACAAGAATAATAAGATGACTCAAGTTCAAAATGACCCTCTAAAACACCCCGATCAACGTGTAGGGGTGTTTATTGATGTTCAAAATTTATATTATAGTGCTAGAAACTTATTTCAATGTAAGGTTGACTTTGGTAATGTCGTAAAAGATAGTGTAGATGACAGGAAACTTATTCGTTCTATAGCTTACGTGGTTAGAACCGATTCTGAAGATGAAGAGGCGTTTTTTGAAGCGCTGTATAATTTAGGTATTGAAACTAGAGAAAAAGATTTGCAAGTTTATGAAGGCGGCAACAAGAAGGCAGACTGGGATGTGGGTCTTACAGTAGATGCTATTAGGTTGGCTCCGAGCCTAGACTCTATTATAATCTGCTCCGGAGATGGAGATTATGTACAGCTAGTTGAGTATTTACAAAAAAGCAGCGGTAAACAAGTAGAAATTGCATCTTTTGGTAAGTCCACTTCAACAGCACTGATTGAACAAGCAGACAACTTTTTGGATTTATGTGAAGACCCGGATCGTTACTTAATAGGTTATGAAGGAGACTAACTTATAATTGGCTATTTTA
>JBDGRL010000002.1:99548-115952 GCA_042218065.1 Candidatus Magasanikiibacteriota bacterium
ATAATTGGCTATTTTATCTTCATAGCTTAGATCACTTGTTCGTAGTTCACTTAAAATTTTTGGTTGATCCGAAAGACTAGACCTGTTTGGTCTGGCTCATTCGGATCAGCCTCTAGATCATTAATTTAATTAATATATTTATGTCACAACAAAATATAAACTCTTGGGAGATAGAATGGGCAGGACGAGAGCTTAAGGTTGAAACTGGAAAGTTGGCCATGCAAGCCGATGGAGCTTGTACTGTACAATATGGAGATACAAAACTTTTGGCTACAGCTGTACGTAGTGAGGAACCTCAAGAAGGACAAGGCTATTTCCCTTTGACAGTTGAATTTCAAGAAAAATTATATGCTTCTGGAAAAATAAAAGGTTCTAGGTTTGTAAAAAGAGAAGGGAAACCTGCAGATCAAACTGTAACTACTAGTAGAGTAATAGATAGAGCTATTAGACCTCTATTTAATCAAGACATAAGGCATGACGTGCAAATTGTTATTACACCTTTTTCGGTAGATGAGGAGACTGATACAGAAGTAACTGCCCTTATCGCAGCAAATATAGCTTTGTCCATATCTGATATACCTTGGGCTGGACCGATTGGAACTGCTAGGGTAGGTCTAGTAGACGATGATTTTGTGTTAAACCCGACCAAGTCCCAGATCGAAGAAGGAAAGATGGATTTAATTGTTTCCGGTTCACCGGAAAGTTTGATTATGACTGAAGCTAGGAGCGAAGAGATAAAAGAGGATAAAATGAAGGAAGCAATGCGTTGGGGTTGTAATAAATTGGAGCCGATTATAGATTTAACAGAAAAAATAAATTCCGAAGTTGGAAATGATGACGTTGATTTATTATCAGGAATAGAAAAACACCAAGAAGAAAGTGAGTTTCAAAAAGCAAAGAAAGAAGCTGAAGATTTCTTGGAGAATAATTATGAAGAATTAATGTATGATAAGGAGAGAAAAGGAAGAAAAGAGAGGATAGCTATGGTAGAGAATATAAAAGATCACATTCAAAAACACTTAGAGAAACAGGATTTCGGAGAAGAGGAGATAGATTTTGCTTTAGATAAATCAGAAAAAATGGTCTCCAAAAAAGTTATGAATAAGATAATTGAGGATCAGATCAGATTAGATGGAAGAGATTTGGAAGAAATTCGTTCCTTGACCATTGAGACTGACCTGATTCCAAGCATTCATGGTTCAGCCTTATTCCAGAGAGGGGACACTCAAGTTCTGGAAACAATAACTCTAGGAGCACCAGGAAAAGAACAGACTCTAGAAACTATGGAGCTGGATAGAAAAAAGAAGTACATGCACCATTATTTTGATGCTCCATTTACATACGGGGATACAGGATATATGGGGGCTCCTGGTCGTCGTGAGATAGGCCATGGAATGTTGGCTGAGAGTGCGCTTCGGCCTGTTTTGCCTGATGAGGAAAAGTTTCCTTATGCTGTTCGAGCAGTTTCTGAGGTTTTAAGCTCAAATGGATCAAGTTCTATGGCGTCGATTTGTGCCTCTTCCTTAGCTTTGATGGCATCAGGTGTGCCGATAAATAAGCCTGTAGCAGGTATAGCAATGGGTTTAGCCTCCCGAGGTGACATTCATAAAAATGAAGGTGAATGGGAGGTCGTGACTGATCTACAAGATGTCGAGGATGGACCTGGAGGAATGGACTTTAAGATCGGCGGTACAAAAGATGGAATTACAGCAGTTCAGATGGATACTAAAACCCATGGGTTAAACTGGGATATAGTAGAAGAGACTTTGGATATGGCTCGCGATGCTAGGTTAAGAATTCTAGATGAAATGAATGATATAATTTCTGAACCTCGAGAAGAAATTTCCGAAGATGCTCCTAGAATTGAAACTATAGATATTGATCCGGACAAGATTGGCGATATTATTGGACCGGGGGGTGAAACTATACAGGAAATTACTGACAAAACAGGCGTTGAGATTGATATTGAGGATGAAGGTCGAGTGATAGTAACTGCAGAAAATAAAGAAGATCTGGACCAAGCCATGAAAATTATAAATGTAATTACCCATGAAGTTGAGCCTGGAGAGGTTTATGAAGGTGAGGTTACTAGGATTGAGGATTTTGGGGCTTTTGTAAAAATATTGCCAGGCAAAAAAGGATTGGTTCATATAAGTGAAATGGAAGAAGACCGAACAGAAAATGTAACTGATGTAGTTAATATGGGGGACACAGTAAAAGTAAAAGTAAAGGAAATTGATGATATGGATAGAATCAATCTAACTATGCTGGGGGTTTAGTATTTTTTAAAATAGACACTCTTAATAAAAAATCCCTTGTAAAAATAGGGATTTTTTGTTACCATTTACCCGCTAAGCTGGAGTGGCGGAATTGGCAGACGCGCATGGCTTAGGACCATGTGCCCTTGTGGCGTGTGGGTTCGACTCCCACCTCCAGCACTGTTCGATACACTTCTTGTTGCTTGCTGGTGAGACAAGCTCAAGGCAAGCAACAAGAAGTGTATCTGCACTCATTTTTTAAATATGACAAATAACTCTTCCTTGTTTTCTGCGGCGGAGATGGATGACAATTGTCCTACTATTGACCTGCATAGTTCACAATCAATACCTGAAGCAATAGACCAGCTCGAGCGTGAGCTGTTTTTTTATTATGAAGATGGAGCTAAATATTGTGAGGTTGTTTATGGTGGCGGTACTGGTAGACTAAAGAAGAAAGTGCTGGAAGAATTGGAAGATAATCCTATGGTGAAAGACTGTAAGAGGAAACATGGGGGGAGTTGTGTAATTTTATTTTAATTATTTTTCAGGAATTCTGTGGAAAATTTGAAAATCAAAACTATTATTAGTATGTTAAATTTAAGTAACGCAAAATATATCAGTAGTGATATGCATATAGCTAAAATAAATCTATGCTTGCTACCTAAATGAAGGTATATTAATTTTACATTTAAAATATGAATAATTCTCCCGGCATTGAACCACAAACGGAAACAAACGTCGAAACCTCAGAACCAATGGACAAAGAAGGTACTGAGGATATATTAGAAAAAAGCCAGACAAGTTCAGAATTAAAAGAAATTCGGGATATTGCGGATGAAGAGTTGGGGGATGATTTAGAGGAATTAAAATCTCTATTAGAAAGAGCGGATAATTTGGGAATTGAACTACCAGAAGAGCGCCAACAAATTGAAAATATCCGAGAAAGAGTGGAAGAATTAAGAGAAGATATAAAGGAAATTGAAAAACAAACTAAACTCATTTTTTTTCAAAACCAAAAATATTTTTATGACTTGAACGAGAAAGAAAAAACTCAAAAGTTGGAAATTTTACTGGAATCTGGAATAGATCTTTCAAAATTAAAAAAAGAAGGTATATCTGCAGGCACCGTTGAAAAACGCCTGAAGGATTTGCTGAAAACCAGTGCGGAGGAAATAGAGGAAGAAAAAAAGAAACGACTATTCGAGCTTTATTCTAAGGTTAGCTCTCCCAGTGAGGCTTTGGATATGGCTCAAGAGATTGAAATTGATCTGGATGAAGAAACAATTGAAGAGCTGAAACGGGCAGCAGTTATTACTGAACCTAAAAAAATTATAAATAAACGTGTGGATGTTAAAACGGGCAAGGTCGTGGTTGAAGAGTTTGGTGGAAAATATACATTAACTGAAGAGCAAAGAAAGTTAATGGCGGAAATGGTTCCATATCACATTAGTAAAAATTCAGATTTATATGATTATGCAATGCAAGAGTCGGAATCAGAGCCTCCTGTGTTGAAAGATGTAGAACTTGACTTTGAATCATTTTTAGACTCACTGGAAACCTCGGAAAGTTTGCCATTTGAAGATAACCCTCTTGAAATTATAGGTAGAGAGCTGAAGAGCGATCATTTATTGGATAATTTCTCTTCGGAGTATATACCGGATGATGTTGGGGGTATACATTTTAAACTACATTCAGAGGTTGATGTTTGGGGCGGAAAAGATGAGGAACCAGAACAGCTAGCAGATGAAACAATTAATAAGTGGATGGAGCAGAAACGAGCAAGATCTCCCAATAGGGAATACCCTTACGGAAGAGATGTACCTGATTTGAAGCGAAAACATTTTTCTGCTCTTTTTGAGGAGCTTTCTGAAGAGTGGCCGGAAAAAGGAATGGAATTGTTGAAATATTACTTTTCTGTAGCGGATCAGGTGTTAGAACGATTGCAGGACACGAGTGATTGGAGCGATAAAGATTGGAGTGAAGATGAAATAAAATGGGTTCGTCATAAGGTCTTAAGCCCTTTTTTAGGTTTTATAATAGATAAAGAAACGCAATCGTATAAAGAATCTTTTTCTGAAAAAGTCGAATCTCAGGCAATTAAAAAATTAGCTGAAATTTTCCCGAGTATTGCGGATGAGCTTGAGAACAGAACTGGAGATTACGAGGTGAAGCTTTTTTCACCAGCAACAGAATTGGCACCTGAAGATAATCGTGGCCAATACAAGGCTAGCACTCGTGAATTGCAAATAAAAAGAGGTAATACCGAAGTAAGGACACCTACACATGAATTAGTACATGCACTTAGTCAAGGTGAAAGTGAGAAAGCTTTCTTTATGGATGACGAAGGAGAGAGGACCTCTTTTGCTGATGGTCTAACAGAAGCTGTAGTTGATTCATGTACTGAGTTGTTAGTTGGTGATCACACTTACAACCAGGAGATTCAGGATTTGCAGCAGTTGCGTTTTTGGACTTTTTCTTCGCCTTATTTACGTGAATACGATCGACCGAAAGCTATGGAGGATAAAGATTTGTCTTTAGAATTTTTCGTTAAAGCTCTTTTTGATGAGAAAAAAAGTTTAGAAGAGGCACTTGAAGAGGAGGGATTTGATGAAGAGGATAGAGAGTCATTTATGGAAGTAGCTAGAAAGCTTTTCGCGGACCATAAAGTAAAAAGTTTTTAAGTGGACCTTCAAATATTAATTGCAAAGAACATAGTTGCTACATTAATCTGAATAAAAGTTAATTATAAATTATTGATTAAATAGAAAACTTGAGACCGTTGAAAAAATACAAAATAGATACAGAACCCATTATCGAACCTCGGCTTTGAGTTTATCTTGTTCTTTTGTGAATAAAGTGTTTCGTTAAATGCTTGAATTGAGGCCCTAATTTTGAGACCGTTGAATTACTAAATTCCATTTTCAAGCTTTGGTTAAATTTAGTCAATTCTTATTTAGACCGTAAAACACGCTTTGACTAAAATAAGTGAAAAACAAAATTACGTGATTAGTTTTTTTAACTGTCTTAATTTTTTTCTCTTGACAACTCTTACAAATTATTATACAATTATTGAGCAATCGAGTTACAACTTAACCGCTTAACCAAACTGCATGTCCGAGCGCTTCGGACCACTGAGTTTAACAGAAATTTTTATGAAGAACCTTTGCACAATGAACTCGGGGTAGAAGATAGCTAGGACATATTGTTTGTTCTAGCCGCTTTAAAGCGGCTTTTTTAAATGATTCGGCTTCTAAATGCACAGTATTACTACTGTATATTTATGAGGTCGAATAGTTGAATCTGAAAGAAAAAGAAGTTCATTACAATTGAGAGAACCAATAAACACACGGAGAACAATTGTATGTTCTCGTAGTGCGCGTCAAGGGTGTATGGTGGATGCCTTGACATTAACGGGCGATGAAGGACGTCGCAGCCTGCGATAAGCCTCGGGGAGCTGGCAAGCAAGCTTAGATCCGGGGATGTCCGAATGGGGTAACCCGGCTTGGGTCATACCAAGCCACTGTGTATGGAAATATAGTACATACATGGAGCAAACCCGATGAAGTGAAACATCTCAGTAATCGGAGGAAAAGAAAATAACAAACAGCTTCCCTTTTGTATTTCTGGTTATCCGGCGTCTAGTATTAGGCGCTGCTTTCAGAAATACTGGGAAGTATGATTCCCCTAGTAGCGGCGAGCGAACAGGGAAATCGCCCAAACCTATACTGTGTGGGGTTAAGCAGCAGGAACCTTCGGGTTCGCTGGCTTAACCCTTAAAGGACAGGCCGTTGCAGTATAGGTGTTGTAGGGTACAACATCGGCTTCCTGTAAGGCCGGAATCTAGTAGTGTATATAATCGAAACCCTCTGGAAAGAGGTACCAAAGAAGGTGATAGTCCTGTAGATAAAATATACTCTCCTAGATTTGTTGTACTCCTGAATCGGATGAGGCACGTGAAACCTTGTCCTAAACTGCCGGGACTATCCGGTAAGGCTAAATACCCGTTAATGATCGATAGTGAACCAGTACCGCGAGAGAAAGGTGAAAAGTAGCCCTGAAGGGCTGTGAAATAGTTCCTGAAACCATACACTTACAATGAGCTGGAGCTCAAACCGACTTTGTCGGCGAGTGACAGCGTACCTTTTGCAGTATGGGCCTGCGAGTGTGTATATGTCGCTAGCCTAAGGGCTTCTGGCCCGGAGGCGTAGTGAAAGCAAGCCTGAAGTGGGCGCACGTGGCATGTACACGACCCGAAACTAGGTGACCTACTCATGGCCAGGTTGAACCTCGGGTAATACCGAGGGGAGGACCGAACCCACTGGTATTACAAAACCACGGGATGAGCTGTGAGTAGCGGTGAAATTCCTATCGAACCTAGTCATAGCTGGTTCTCTCCGAAATAGCTTTAGGGCTAGCCGTGGAATCGTTTTCTGGGGGTAGAGCACTGGATGAGCCGGGGTTACACCTGGCTCAACCAAACTCCGAATACCAGAAAAGCAGTCCGCGAGTTACATGCTGGGGGCTAAGCTCCAGCGTGGAAAGGGAAAGAGCCCTAACCGCCAGTTAAGGTCCCTAAGTGACCACTAAGTGTATCGAAGGCAGTGTTGGCTCTTATACAGTCAGGAGGTTGGCTTAGAAGCAGCCACCCCTTTAAAGAAAGCGTAACAGCTCACTGACCAAGAGCCTTCGCACCTAAAATTATACGGGACTAAGTGGTCCACCGAAACTGCGGGTAGTTGGATTTTTCCAGCTGCGGTAGGAGAGCATTCTCATTGCGTCGAAGCCGGATCCGTGAGGACTGGTGGAGCGGTGAGAAGAGAGACTGCAGGCACAAGTAGTATAAATGTAGGTGGAAATCCTACACGCCGAAAGCCTCAGGTTTCCAGGGCAACGTAGATCGGCCCTGGGTTAGTCGGTCCTAAGGTCAACCTACGATAAGTAGGATAGCCAATGGATAGCAGGTCAATATTCCTGCGCTTGTTGTAGTGTTGCTATAGTATGCGCACTTTGGCGATATGAGCGCTCATATGGCGAGCGTCGCGCAAGCGAAAAGGAGCGCCTTCGGGCAATCCTGATTCATATCAAAAAAGTGCCAAGAAAAGTACTATAGTTTATAGCTACAGCAAACCGTACCGCAAACCAACACAGGTAGGCAGGTCGAGAAGACTCAGGCGCTCGAGCGAAGCACGGTTAAGGAACTCGGCAAAACAGCGGCCGTACCTTCGGAATAAGGTCTCCCTGCAATTAAGTTTGCAGGGTGCAGCTAACGATTCCAGATGACTGTTTATCAAAAACACAGCTCTCTGCTAACTCGAAAGAGGATGTATAGGGGGCGATGCCTGGCCAGTGCCAGAATGTTAATGGGAGGAGTTAGCCCCTTGTGGGCAAAGCTCCAAACTGAAGCTCTGGTGAACGCCGGTCGTAACTATAACGATCCTAAGGTAGCGAAATTCCTTGTCGGGTAACTTCCGACCCGCACGAACGGCACAACAATCTGGAGACTGTCTTGACCGTGTACTCGGCGAAAATGCATTGGCTGTAAAAATGCAGCCTACGCGCAGCAAGACGAAAAGACCCCGTGGAGCTTTACTGTAGCTTGATATTGGTGTACTGCTTCGCCTGTTCAGAATAGGTGGGAGCTTCGGCGCCCGTGAGATACCACCCCTGCGTTGCGGTGCATCTAACCTTAAGCCAGCTCAACTGGTTTAGGAGACAGTATCAGGCAGACAGTTTAACTGGGGCGGTTGCCTCCCAAATTGTAACGGAGGCGTCTACCAAGGTCAGCTTGTCTGGGATAGAAATCCAGATGGACGTACAAACGCATAAGCTGGCTTTACTGCAAGGGTTACCACCCGCGCAGTTGCGAAAGCAGAGGTTAGTGATCCGACCGTACGAAATAGGACGGCGGAAGCTCAACGGATAAAAGTTACCCCGGGGATAACAGGCTAATAGTGCCCAAGCGTCCACAGCGACGGCACTGTTTGGTACCTCGATGTCGGCTCGTCGCATCCTGGGGCTGGAAGCGGTCCCAAGGGTTGGGCTGTTCGCCCATTAAAGCGGCACGCGAGCTGGGTTCAGACCGTCGTGAGACAGGTCGGTCTCCTATCTGCTGTGCGCGCCGAATGCTGAGAGGATCTGCTCCTAGTACGAGAGGACCGGAGTAGATGGACCACTAGTGCACCGGTTGTCCCGCCAGGGGCATCGCCGGGTAGCTACGTCCAGGACGGGTAAGCGCTGAAAGCATCTAAGTGCGAAACCTACCTCAAGATCAGCATTCATTTGAAGGTCGTCCGAGACCAGGACGTTGATAGGCACCAGGTGTAAGTCCCGAGAGGGATTCAGCCGAGGTGTACTAAGTACCTAAGTGCACTACGAGAGCGTTTAGTTGTTCTCCAAATTGATAAAATTTTACTTTCTAGGTATTGTGTTTTAGTTTTTTAGCTGAGTGTAGTACCTAGGTGGCACTTGCGGCAGGGGTACACCCGTTCCCATCCCGACCACGGAAGTTAAGCCTGCCAGCGCCGATGATAGCCTTTCGGCAAAAGTAGGTCGCCGCCTAGGTACTGTACTCAGCTTTTTTTCATTATTGCATAGTTATGTTGGTATGTTATAGTATGAGCAAATAACATGCATTTATGTCAGAAGAAGATACACACGAACAATTGAAGGATGCTCTCTTGGGATATATACAGAAGAGATTTGAGGAGATAGAGAAAGATTTAGCTATGTCTCATCAAGATAAGTATGCAAAGCTTGAAGATGCTCTGGAGGGGTCTGTCGATGAGGATGAATTAAAAGTTGCTTTTGAGCGTTGGTTTCATGAGCATAAGGATGATATTAAGATTAATGAAGATTTGGAAGAATTGTGGGAGCAAGCACTTATTCATAATGATTTGAAATAATGAATTCACTGACAAGAATTGCAGAAAAACTTGTAGCCAAGGATAAAGGCATACTTGCTTCTGATGAAAGCACTTCCACAGCAACAGATAGATTGAATTCAATCGGTGTTGAATCTACTAAGGAGATGAGACGCCAATGGCGTCAGTTTTTATATGCTACAGATGGAATAGAAAAATACATTAGTGGAGTGATTATGTTTGATGAAACTATTAGACAAGATAGTGATTCAGGTGATCCCCTTCCTGAAGTTTTATCAAAAAAAGGAATAATACCCGGAATTAAGGTAGATAAAGGTAAAATACCTATACCTTTTTCAGAAGAAGAAAAAGTCACTGAAGGTTTGGATGGACTGAGAGGTAGATTGGAGGAATATAAAGAAATGGGGGCTAAGTTTGCAAAATGGAGAGGTGCTTTATATATAAATGAACAAAAGCATCTCCCTTCCGATTATAGTATTCACTTAAATGCCCACGCACTGGCTAGATATGCTGCTTTGTGTCAGGATAGTCAAGTCATGCCCATTGTAGAGCCTGAGGTGGTTATGGAAGGGAATCATTCTATCGAAAGATGTTATGAAGCTACTAAGAAGACACTTCAAGCAGTATTTAAAGAACTAGAACAACAAAAGGTGGATTTTTCTGAAATTCTACTAAAACCAAATATGGTTATTTCAGGTAGTGAAGCTGACGATCAGTCTGAACCATCAGAAGTAGCAGAATATACAATAAAATGCTTAGAAGAGACTGTACCAGAAGAAGTGCCAGGTATAGTGTTCTTATCAGGTGGGCAAACCCCAGAAAGAGCTACCAAAAATCTTAACGAGATCAACAAGAAAAAACCAAATCCAGATTGGGAGCTTAGTTTCTCTTATGGGAGAGCTCTTCAACGTGAAGCTCTTGAGGCTTGGAAGGGTAAAACAAATAATGTTGAAGAAGCACAAAAAACTTTCTTAAACAGAGCACAAAAGATCAGTCAAGCTCGTAGAGGACAATTAAATTGATATACTATGAAGAATTTATCAGACACAGAAAGGGTTATTTTTGATTTTGATAATACTTTATTTGATACGGAGACAAAAAAACAGAGACTATACAATATGGCCCAAGCTCATGGATATGACCGAGAAGAAGCTAGAGATATTTATAAAGAAGCCAGGACTAGAAATGAAAAGATAATAATGAGCTTGTCCAGCTATATGAAAACATTGAAAGACCGGGTGAATGAAGACGGGAAAGAATTTAGATCAGAAGAGGTATCGGAAATTATTACCGAGATTAAAAGTGGTGATGGATTGTTGCCGTATGCTTCTGAGTTTTTAAAGCATTGTCTACAAGAAGATTTGGATACTTATATACTAAGTTTAGGACAAAAAGATTGGCAACAAGAAAAGGTAAATCAGTCGGGAATCGAGGAATTCATGCCTGAAGAAAAAATAATTTTTACAAACTCTACCAAGAAAGGAAAGCAAAATATCCTTGAAGAAGTATTTACAAAAGACTTTGAAGGCGAAAATACCTTGTTAATTAATGATAAACCAGATGAAACGAAAGAAATTTTGTCTGATTTTCCAAAGCTTGTGTCTTTTTTGAGGTATGAACCTAGAGATGATCGTTATAAAGAAAAAGACTTTGAGCAATTGCAACAACAGTACCCAGATAGAGTTCTTTTTTATTCTCAGGATCTTAAAAAAATATTAGATAAATTTAAAAAATTATATGCAAAAGAATAATCATCAAGTAGCTTCAGTGATTTTAGCGGCAGGTAAAGGCACTCGCTTAAATTGTACCGAGATTCCCAAAGTTATGCTTAAATTGAATGGTAAGCCTATGGTGGAGCATACTGTAGAAAATTTGGAGGAAGCAGGATTTTCCTCACAAGAGATAATAATGGTAGTCGGTTTTCAAAAAGAGAAGGTAAAAGAGTACTTTGGAGACAGGGTGAAATATGCTAACCAGAAAGAACAGTTAGGTACAGCACATGCTGCTTTTAAAGGGATGAAACAGCTTTCTGATGATATTGATGATGTGTTAGTGTTGGGTGGTGATGATAGCGCATTTTATAAAACAGAAACTTTACGAGCCTTTGTAGATAGGCACACTAAAAATAATTCCGTATTGACTTTATTAAGCACTAAGCTAGAGAACCCTGATCAGTATGGTAGAATCATAAGACACAACAGCGGTGATGTAGAAATAATTGAGAAAGAGTATTTGACAGAAAAACAAGAGAAGATTAAAGAAATCAGCACGGGCACTTTTTGTTTTGATAAAGAGTGGTTTTTAGAAACCTTCCCGGATATGCCGAAAATGAAAAAGCTCGGGGAGTATGGCTTGCCGACTGCTTTAGCTATGGCTAGGCAACAAGGTGTGGAATATCAGGTAGTTGAGTTGGAAGACGAACAAGAATGGATCGGAGTAAATACACCTGAAGACCTCAAACAGGCAAGAAAAATGATGAACAAAAGAAAGGATAATTAACCCAAAGCTTCTATTCAACTTACAGATAAAGACTAAAATCAACTAACCCTATTTTATGTGCGGTATTGTCGGATACATAGGCGATAGAGAGGCAGTCCCCATTTTAATGAGGGGACTTAAAAAGCTAGAATACAGGGGTTATGATAGCGCCGGCATCGGTATGATTGAAGACGGAGAACTTATTCGAAAGCGGGCTGTTGGTAAGATCAAGAAACTGGACGAGCAAGTTAACAGTGAAGATTTTACTTCTAGCACTAGTATAAGCCATACAAGATGGGCTACTCACGGTTCGGTAACTAAAGAGAACACCCACCCACATACAGCTTTGGGTGGAGATCTGGCCTTAGTACACAATGGAATTATAGAAAATTATAGAGAACTAAAAGAAGAGTTACCTGGTGAGATTGAGTTTGAGTCAGAAACGGACTCGGAGGTGCTAGCTCACTTGATAGGTCAAAAATATGAAGGCAACTTAAAAGAAGCAGTGGAGCAGGCTTTGGGGGAGGTGGTAGGAACATATGGAATAGTAGTAATGCACAAAGATCATTCTGATAAATTGATAACTGCTAGAAAAGGAAGTCCCATTGTAATTGGAGTTGGCGAAGGGGACGAATATTTTATTGCCAGTGATACAACCCCCCTAATATCCTACACCAAGGAGTGCATCTTTTTAGACGACGATGAGCTGGCCGAGATAACCCAAGAAGAAGTGGATATTTATAGTTTGGACTCAGGTAGTATAGACAAAGACGTCACTGAGATAGATTGGGATGAGGAGCAAGCGGAAAAGTCAGGCTATCCCCACTTTATGCTCAAAGAAATTCACGACCAAGCCGATGTCTTCATGGATGCTATTCGTGGTCGATATAATCTAGATGATGGAATGGCTCATTTAGGTGGTCTCAATATGACAGAAGATGAGATGCGTTCAGTTGAGCGGATAATTTTTCTAGCTTGCGGAACTTCTTCTTATGCAGCAGAAGTAGGTGCTTGGGCTATTGAGAGGTTGGCTGGGATCCCTGCAGAGGTCGAGATAGCTAGTGAGTTTCGATATAAGGATCCTATTATAAACCAAAATACTTTAGTATTTGCTGTATCGCAGTCCGGGGAGACGGCGGATACACTTGCAGCGATGCGGGAGGCAAAACGACGCGGTGCGCATATAAGAGGTATAGTGAACGTAGTCGGCTCTACCATAGCGAGAGAAAATGATGGTGGCAGCTATATCCACGCCGGGCCCGAGCTAGCTGTGGCTTCGACCAAGGCTTACACTAATGCCATTGCAATTATGATCTTGTATGCCATTCATTTTGGTCGTCTGAAAGATGTGAGTGTAGCAACGGGCAGAAGAGTACTAAAAGCACTAGAGGAGATACCAGACAAGATGAGGGAGATTTTAGATGATCAAGAAAATATAAAGCGAATAGCGGAGAAGTACAAGGATTGCGATGATTTCTTGTATCTAGGTCGAGGAGTAAACTACCCGACTGCAAAAGAGGGTTCGCTCAAGCTAAAAGAAATTACCTATCTACACAGCGAAGCATACCAGGGTGCAGAGATGAAACATGGACCGATAGCATTGTTAGATGAAAATTTTCCCGTGGTAGGAGTGATGACCAAGGATCAGCTGTATGATAAAATGAAAAACAATATCGAAGAGGTAAAAGCTAGAGGTGCACCGATAATACTGGTTGCAACCGAAGGTGATAAGAAGGCTAAAAAGTTAGCCGATGATGTTATGTATGTGCCGGATACTATGGAACTTTTAGAGCCTCTGCTTAATACGGTACCACTACAACTTTTAGCTTATCATATGGCAGTGGCGCTTGATCGAGATGTGGATCGACCACGGAATCTTGCTAAAAGTGTGACTGTTGAATAGATTTTTTAATGCAAAGCCCATCTGAGTGCTCGACATTGAGTTTATCTCACCGGAGAGGGCTCAGATGGGCTTGAATTAAACCAAACATTCATGACCAGCACACAAAACATTACTATAATGGGCGGCGGCAACGGAGGCTCTATCTCTATCCGTGCCATGAAAAATTATCTCGATTATTACGATCTATCAGCCATTATTGCAGTGAGTGACTCTGGCGGCTCATCTGGTGAACTTCGTGAAGAGATGGATGTTCTTCCTCCCGGGGATTTGCTGCGGGCGGTGCTTGCTATGTCTAAATATGATTATAGAAAGCTGGCAAATATCTTCAGAAACAATAGATTTAAAGATGTAAACCACAATCTTGAAGACCATAATCTAGGAAATCTTTTTTTATCTTTGGTAGACCGATATGGGGGCAATGCAGTAGATGCTATTGATGTACTGTCACAAGCGGTAGAAGCACAAGGAGATGTGTATCCTACTACCACTGCTGATACCCACTTATGCGTGGAGTTGTCTAACGGTGACGTGGTGAAAGGGGAGCACAAAATAGATCGACCGGATTATGATAGATCGCTGAAGATAGAAGAAGCCTGGTTGGAACCTGAGCCGGAAGTATATGAAGGAGCACGAAAAGCTATATTAAACTCAGACTATATTATCATCGGACCCGGAAGTTTTTATGCTAGTATAGTAGCTACACTGCTGCCAGAAGGAGTAGAGGAGGCGATAGAAAATTCAGATGCTAAGATAATTTATGTCCCCGGAAATGCTATTGAGAAAAATGGTGAGACCGGCCCTGAGCGACTGAGTGAGTTTGTAGATAGATTACAAGAAATTTTGCCCAGAAGAATAGATAAAGTAATCTTCAACAATGCCACTTTGGATGATAGACAAAAGCAGCTGTATGAAAAAAGGAACTGGAAGAAAATGATTGCCGATATAGAGAGTGTTGAACACGATATAACTGCTGCCCCCTATGAATCGAGAGAGGACGGGCTCGACCCCGACAAACTAGGCAATTTATTACATGATTATATTAAAAAAACTAGCTAAAAATGAAGCTGAACAAAGAAAAACAAGACCGAGCTTATTCGATAAAAGTAACAGCACAAAAAGAAGGACAACAAGTTGGCAGGGCTTATTTATATATGATTTACAACGACCTCCACGATGAACCTTATGGATTGTTGGAGGATGTGAAGGTTCAGCAGGACTATAGAGGTCAAGGTATAGGAACTCAGCTAGTAGAGGAGATAATCGAGGAAGCTAAAAACCAGGGTTGCTATAAGCTAATAGCAACTTCCAGAGATTCACGTCCGGAGATTCACGATTGGTATGAAAAACTTGGGTTTGATAATTATGGACGTGAGTTTAGGATGGACTTTAATGAATAAAATGAAAACCTTATCGGGAGAGGTTTTTTCGGGTCTGGGGGAGGCCCAGAATTATCTCTCTTTTAAGCCTTATCAAGAGAAGATAGATCAGTTAGTCGGGTTTAGACCGTTTGCTGGCACCCTAAATTTGAAAGTAAACCCAAAAGAACTGAACCAACTAAAGCAAAAGGTGGCTTGTAGCCGGATAGATGAGTTTGGTTATAAAAGTAGAAACTGTAGTGCCTTAGACATTTATCCGATAAAATTGCCAGATACAGATGCAGCCTATATCGACATAGAAATTACGGACTATGGAGATGATGTAATGGAGATCATTGCCCCGATAAATTTAAGGGAAGAATTAAATTTATATGACGGAGATGTATTAGAGATAAAATATTAATATGTTTACAGGTATAATAGAAGACACAACAGAGGTAGTAGATGTGAGTCCTAAAGAAGAGGGAGTAAAGCTGAAATTAAATACTACGAATAGGCTGGAAGAACTGAAACCCGGGGCTAGCTTGGCGGTTAGCGGTGCTTGTCTAACTATAGAAGAGCTTGACCAAGAATGCATCGAACTTTTTCTGTCAAAAGAGACCTTAGAGAAGACATGGTTTTCTGATCTTGAAGTTGGAGATAAGCTGAATATAGAGACTCCACTTGCTCCGTCCGATCCGATGGGAGGCCATATCGTTCAAGGGCATGTTGAGGCGGATTCACAGATAATTGAAATAGAAGATCTAGGTGAAGGCTGGAATTTTACTTTCGATAAGCCGGAACAACTAGAGCAATACATAGTCAACAAGGGCTTTATAGCTGTTGAAGGCATTAGCCTAACAATAGCAGAGGACTCTGAACATAGTTTTACTGCTACAATAATCCCTGAAACCTGGAGCAGAACCAATCTTTCAGACAAGAATGTAGGTGATAAGGTTAATATTGAGACCGATGTTACTGCTGGATATATCGAGAAAATGATGGAAAAATAGAAAAATATACTTTTTGTATACCGAAGTTGACAAAAAGTTAAACTTTTTGCATACTATAGTATACAAAAAGTAAAAAATTAAGATGATAAAGCGCGATTTATACGATAAAATTGAGCCGAATCTAGATTCCCCTGAAGCCATAGTGATTACCGGAATGAGACGGGTAGGTAAGACTACTTTGTTGCAATACATACATGAGCAGATAGACTCGAAAAACAAGCTTTTTTTGGATCTAGAGAACCCGCTTAATCAAGGTTATTTTGAAGAAGACGACTTTGAGCGGATCAAAGAAACTTTTAGCAGCCAAGGGGTAGATTTTGATCAGCCCGTCTACATCTTTCTAGATGAAATACAGTTGGTAGATAATTTGCCTCAAGTGGTTAAATACTTGATGGATCATTACCGGGTTAAGTTTTTTTTAACCGGATCCGCTAGTTTTTATCTAAAGAATAAGTTTTCAGAGTCCTTAGCTGGGAGGAAATACATTTATCAGCTTTATCCTTTTAATTTTGATGA
>JBDGRL010000020.1:0-6131 GCA_042218065.1 Candidatus Magasanikiibacteriota bacterium
CCGTCTTGTTCTACCGCTGCTCTTCCTTCTGAAAAACTACGAGCCACATCATAACTTTGATCAGAAATTGGTTCACCTTGTTTGTTAATGTGGAACCATTTTTCCCCGTGTCTTACTCTTGCTAGACCATTATGAAAATTATGAATTTCTGAAATATCCAAGCCTGTTTTATTTTCAAAATAATCCTGTAATTTGTTATAAGATACCTGATAATCCTCTCTCAAACTCTCCTGTAAAAGCTTTGGTATGTTTTTAACTCCAGACAAGTCGGAACCACTAAAATCTAAAAAATTATATTTTATACCTTCGAAATCAACATCTTTAAAAGAGTTACCTTCAAAATTTGCATTCCTTAAATCAGATCCAGAAAAGTCTACATCCTCAAAAGAGTTACCCATAAATGTAGCATTTCTTAAATCTGCTTCAGAAAAGTCTCTTCCGATTAGCTGATCACTATGCCAATCTATTACAATATCTTGCAAGTACCACTGGCTATGATCTTTGCACTCTTCTGGTGCCCCATTATCTAACTTAAATGAATGTTCCAAATAGGTTTGGCTTTTACTAGATAGTTTATTTTCAATTTTAATTTTCGACCCAGTTTTTTCGGAAATAACTTCTCTGTTTTTCTGCAAAGCATCTAAAATATGATAGGAAGCTCGCACAAGTTCTCTTTGTATTTCTTTATGCCTATCCTTCTTTTCCTTTTTCTCTTGTTTAAGCTTCTTTTCTCCATCAGAAGACAAAGCCTTTAAACCCAGATCATACATTGGTTCACCTGGGGCCAGCCTATTTTTAAACTCCTCCCAAAAATTAACTTCTTCTGGATTAATTTCTTTAATTCTTTGCTGTTCCAGCTCAATTTGTTCAAAAATTTCCCCTAATAACGTAAAGATGTTATCTAAAAAACTTTTCAACTTTTCTTTTGTTGTAACCCCCTCATCTTCTCCTACTTGACCATACCGAAAGACAATCTCTAAGTTATCAGCAAGCTCTTTGTAGTCTTTTTCTAAAATAATCTCTCCTTTCGAAAAAAACAAATTTTTTAATAGATTAGATGTAACCTCATCTATAGTTTCTTCCACATTTTCAGCAGCTTGCTCAACTTTTTTTCTTCTTTCCTCATCATCAATACCACTAGCAATACCTTCTAAGTCAATACTTATCGATATTGTTTCTGTGTGTTCTTCTAGCTCTTCAGGTGAGATACCACAGAACTCTTCTAGAACCTCTTCTTGTTCGAACTCTACTGAGTTTCTGAAAGCAATGTGGAACATATTTCCTCTAAGCAACCGTACTTCTTCTTTTTGGAGTTGTTCGTGGCTTTGTTTTTGTCCTGGGTGTTGTTCTGGTGAGATTATCTCTTCTGATATTGGAGTTGTTTGTGGTTCTCCAATTAGTAGATGAAAAAGTTGTGGGTTGTTTTTTAATGCTTGGGTAAATCTATCCCACAGACCTTCTTGTCCTTCTTCTAGGTATTGTTTCAGGTCTTCAAGTGTAAAAGCTTCTTGCGGGTTTGTTTGTGGTTGGGTAACCTGCTCTAAAAGTTGTTGCTGTTGTTCTTGAGAGGGGTTTACAAACCTATCAAACACTAAGTTGATGGTATTGTAGTCACTTTCGATATTTAATTTTGAGTCAAATTCCTCTGTACCTCCTTCAAGCAGTTGCAGCATTTCTGAGAGAGTAAATACTGTAGATTGTTTTACTTGCTCAGCTCCATACATTCCTGGATTAAGGTTCTCTGAAGGTAAGATATCAGAATAGTTTAAAGATACTTCTTGTTCTATCTGTTGTTCGTATTGTCTTAGTTGTGTAGATACGTAATTTTCAAGGCTGTGTTGTTTTATTGAGTTTAGATAATTTTGCAGTGCTGATTGAACTTTTTTCCTCTTATCTTGTGGTAAGTCTGCTAGTTGAATTTTTCCTGTTTGTTGTTCATTTTGCCTTACCTTTTCTACTACTTTTCTGAGGTGGTTAATCCTTTCTTTGATATCTTGGTAGGACTTTTTTCTATGTTTCTTTTCTTCTGAATCTAAACCTTTCTCTTGCGGCCATTGCTCAAGAAATCTTTCATCCTCTTCTAGTTGAAACTTTATCTCCATTAAATTTAGTTGCTCTGGCTGTTCTTGTCTTTCTTGTCGGTACTCTTCTAGTGAAACTAGCTGCTCTTCTAGTGGTTTTTCTGGATTGTAGCCTGATTCTCCGTTCTCCATTTATTGTTATTATTTTGGTTCTTTTAAATTAACATAAACAGGTTTTTTAGTAAATAAAGATAGACCTGTGGACAAATCTATTGTTTTTTCTCATAAATCCAGCTTCTTCTCTTTGTTTTTGATCAAACTCTTCTTTTTGCTTTGGGTGTTCTCCCGGTGCTATTATCTCATCTTGGGGGCCATAAACTTGTGGTTTACCCATGATCATATGTAGAAGTTCTGGGTTGGATTGGATAGTGTCTCTGAAGTCGTGCCATAGCTCTTCCCCGAGGTAGGACCTTAGATCAGATAAATCAAAAACTTCTTGCGGGTTATCTTTTGATTGAGTCACTGACTCTAAGATTTGGCTTGTATCTGCTCCTTGAATAAAACGTTTAAATACCTTATCTATGGTAGTAAAATCATTTTCCTCTTCTAGTTCATGCATGAACTCTTCGCCCGTCTGGCTTAGGTGTTGCATCATTTCCGAAAGCACATAGGCTGTCGATCTTTCTATTTCTTTGGGGTGATAGGTCTCAGGACGCATGTCTCCTGTAGGTAGTACTTCGGAGTAATCTATCTCAGGTTCGTCTTCGAGCTGTTCTGCTTTTTCTTTTAATGCAGATCGGATAAACTCGTCAAAGCTATTATTTTTTATCGTGGTCAAGTAATCTTGAAACAAGCTTTGAAACAGTAACTCTGTTTCCTCATTAATTCTGCTTCGATCTTCTAATATTTTATCTAGACTTTCTTCTAGATCATTCAACTTAGTTTTGATTTCTTCTTCCCAAGCTTCTCTTCTTTCTTTTAGAGTTTGCTTATCTACTGTTTGATCATTAAGCCAAGCCTCAATAAACTCTCTATCCTCCATTAGGGCAAACCTGATCTCAATTAAGTCCAACTGTTCTACTTGTCTTTCTCTTTCCTCTCTGTACTCAAGAGTATTTGACCAATCTTCTGTATTTGGATCCTGTTGTGCTTCTTTTGTATCAGATTCAGGGTTAGGATCTGATACTTCTCTGCCTTTTGGGTCTAATATTGACAAAGTATGTAGTTACTAAGTTTTTTACTATTTTAGCATACTAGTTGGTATTTTAAAATTAAAAAAACTATGAAGTAGTCTGTTTTTTATTTGGCTTGATTTAGTGAAGAAAAATAGTTGTGGACGCCTTGCAAAATAGTTGGAAACAGTTTAAAAGAGGGGTTTTTGTTTTCTATCGCAGGATAAAGAGACTAGAAAGTAGTATTAATAGTGGAGGTAGTGCTGGCTAATTCAAGTACCTAGTGTTATTGCAAAGCACTTTAACTATTTATTGACTAATAGAAAAGATTTACATTTATTCTATATCACTACTCCAATGTAAAAAACTCTTCTCCAATAAATTGAAAAATAAGTTTAACCCATACCCAATTATTCCTGTAAGCAATATCACAGCATACATTGTAGATATCTCATAAGTAGTTTGGGCATCTATAATCTCATTTCCTAAACCATGCTGAGTGCCAATAAGCATCTCTGCTAATATAATAACTATAAAAGCTATGCTAACAGCATTTCGTATTCCTACAAAAGTTTGAGGCAGGCTCTCCCAGAATAATACTGTACGAAATATCTGCATTTTTGAGGCACCCATTATTTCAGCTACCATTACTCTTGCTTTACTAGCATGCATTACCCCATAAGCTGTATTAAACAAAATTATCAAGAAAGAAGCGAAAGCAGCAACTGCAATCTTCGCCATATTAGATACTCCAAAAAATAAAATAAACATTGGCAACAAAGCAGTCACAGGAGTCGATCGGAAGAAATCTACAATAAACTCAATGCTGGTATATAATTTCTTTGAACTCCCTAAACCTAGTCCTAAAGGAACACCTAACAAAGTAGAGATACTAAAAGCGACAAAAATCCTCCATAATGTGGCCCACAAATCATCCAAAATCTCTCCAGTAATGATAAGATTATATAACTTCTCAATAGTAACAGTAGGTCCAGTTAAAAGTACACTATCTACTAATTGTAACTGAGAAACCGCAAACCAAGCAAAAATAAATAAAATTGGACCGATTATTGCATATTTTTTCATTAGCTCTTTTTATTTGTTTCAAAGACAGAAAGTATCTTTTCTTTAGTTTTGTGAAACTCTTCCTCGTTTACTGAATCCATAGTTCTTGGGTAAGTTAATGGATTTTCAACAGTATCTAATATTTTGGTAGGTTTATGAGATAAAACCGACACTTTGTTGGATAGATAAATAGACTCTTCAATATCGTGTGTAACCATGATCACAGTAGGTTCATATTTGAGATAGTATTTCTGTAGTAAGTTTCTTAATTTCACAGAGTTTTCAAAATCTAAAGCAGAAAATGGCTCATCAATCAATAACAATTTAGGGTATGTAATTAAAGCTCGTATAAATGCTAAAATTTGTTGCTGCCCACCACTTAGATCTCCTGGATGACCCTCCCACCAATCAATATCTAGATCTAATAGCTCTTTAATTTCTTCAAAATTACTTTTTATTTCTTTCTCATTCTTTTGTTGAAGTTCCAGAGGATAAGCAATATTTTCAAAGTTAGTCCTCCAAGGAAATAGAGACCTTCTATAATCCTGAAAAATGTAACTTATGTCAGACTTATCATAATTTCCAAGCTCTATATTACCCTCCGCAGGAGTAGAAACTCCAGCAATTAAATTAAGTAAAGTAGTTTTACCAGAACCATTCGGTCCGAAAATAGAAGTAATTTTTTCTGTTTCTGCTTCGAAATTAAACTCATTGAATACTGTGGTGTCGCCATTTACTTTTCTTATATTGTGAACGGATATAGATTCGCTCATTTACTGCTTTTGGGAATACAAGATCTCCTGGAAGTCCATCTTACCGTCAACTACATCAAACTTAGTGAAGATACCCAAGAAAGTGTTAACTGCCCCAATCTCTTCCTTTGAGAAGTCGTCATACATCTTAAAGACAGGAACGGGCACCTCAGAGATAATTTTATCTTTCAATGGCGTATATTCTTTTAGATACTTTCGAGCTTCATCAGGGTTTTTATTTGTTTCTTCTACTGCCTTATCCATTACTTCTAAAAACTTCTTAGTAGCTTCAGGGTTATTTTTGGCAAACTCAGAGCTCATTATACCCGCTCCTCCACAAAATGGATTGTCTAAATATTTAATTGTAGGTACTCGAACTAAAGTCTTACCAATACCTTTTTCTTTTACTACGGTAGGTACGGGCTCTATAGCTAACAAGGCATCAATTTTACCAGAAGAAAGTGAAGAGGCCTGTAAAGATGGGGGTAAGCCAACTAATTTAACATCCTCGCCTGGCTTTAAATTTTCTTCAGATAAAATATGCTTAGCAACAGTTTTCCATTGAACACCCTTGAGATAGCCTAGTTTCTTTCCTTGCAAGTCTTGTACTGTCTCAATATCGCTATCTTTTCTTATCAGGATAGTATCATTGGGAACTTCTTTATTCCCGCAAGCTGCCTCATAGATCTGAAGTTTTCCAGGGTGTTTAAACTCGGCTATAGCTGCAATGCTCAAGGGGCCTCCAGTATGGGTGAAGTCTATCTTCCTGGACAAAAGAGCATCAACCAATCTATTTGGAGCCTCAAATTTTTTCCATTTTACATTAAGACCTGCTTCTTGAAAATATCCTTTTTCAAAAGCCAAAAAGAAGGGTAGGCCTTGATTTATAGGCAATCCACCGACCTTTATAGTGGGATTTTGAGGAGACTGACTATTGTTTTGACCTGATGGGAGATATATTAAACCAATGATAACTATTAAAGCCACTACTGCTACTGTGACCCACTTAGAATTTGATGACATGTTGTATTAAATTATTTTTTACGTGGGTATTATAATATACCAATAATAAAACTTCAAAATATAGTAGTATTAGTAATGTTTAGTTGGGGACTTTACTT
>JBDGRL010000021.1:0-1627 GCA_042218065.1 Candidatus Magasanikiibacteriota bacterium
ACGTCATGTTTGTTCTTTTCTATCATAAGTGTTGCGTTAAATGCTTGAATTGAGGATGGCCAACCTCAATACCAATCGCAATGTTCACATGTCGAGGTTAACTATAGGTAAGACTCAAGTTTCTGTGTCATGTAATCTTGAAATTTTAGTATTCTTTCGGATTGTTCTGGGTTTAATAACAAGGGCTTAACATCATCAGCCAGCTTTTTATAATCAAACTCACCACATTGCTCGATAAAATTATCTATAAATTCATCTTTACTAATATTTAGTTTTTGTTCTATGTACTTAAAATTTGGGTCGCTTTTTCCTTGTAAAAACATGACATCATAAAAATCCCTACCCAAAGTTCTATTCCTATCCAAAATTGTAATTAATTTTTGCGACAAAATAATATCCTTGGGGTTAATTATAATCTCCCGAAATATATCAAACTTATCAACAGTAAAACTGTTCGTTTGAAATAACTGGTCTTTTTCAACAGTATCAATCCTTACTAGAATTTTTTCTTGCTTGTGCGGGCTTAAATCATTTTCATATAAAATATTAGGAAATTTAATATAACAATGAAAAGCACCCTTCTTTACGAATTTATACTCAGTTTTAAAACCCTTTGACTCCAGATCTTTCAGAGTTTGTTTCACTATGTCTTTGAACTCATCAAAACTTGAACCAAAATTATCAAAATCCAGATCTTCAGAAAATCTATTGCCACCATACCCGATTCGAATGGCAGTACCACCCATAAAACTAAAATTTTCGCTTCCTTTCTGCTTATAGAAAGAATCTAATATCTCGTGCTGAATATACTCAACCAACTGAAACTCTCCTTGCAGTTCTCCTGACTCATAATAAGATTGTATTTGTTCAAAAGTTAACATCAGGTAATAGCTGTAATGAGTTACGAACTTTATCTACTTGAAAACAATCTGTATATTGCTTCAATTTGTCTTGATCAATCACACTTGCTAACACCTCCTCATTGATACGCAGTTGCTCAATTTGGTCTTTAGTTTCAAGATCACTTGAGTGTAGATAAAAATAATCTAACAATGCTTTTTCCGGTTCAGCGAGCAAATACTTTCTACTTCCATTAGAACGAACGGTATAACCAAAAAATAACTCCGGCTTAATATGCTTGTAGCTAAAATAACCAAAGTCATTTCTAAATTCATTTGTTTTTTTAGTGGTGATAGCAGTTATCCCATGAACAACATCCGGAATTAAATTATAGTGGTGCAATGCATATCTAAGACTAATATAGCTTGGTTGATAAATAGTAAAAGAGATCTCTTCTCTACTAATAGCTTCTTTTTGGTCTGTAAAGTAGTAAACACCTTGTTTTAGTGTGTTAATATAATTTCTTTTTTTCCATCGAGACAGCTGCACACTGGATATATTTAATCCTTTGATCTTTAACTCCTGAAGCGTAAAAATAGGATTTTCAATTTTGTTGCGAAAATCTTGATATTTCATTTATTTAACAAAAATATTAAGTTACTGAAATAATAACACAGAAAAGACAGAGATACAAATTCAAAAAGGGTATGTTTAATAACGTAATATTTAAGAAAGAACCTCAAATCATTAAAAGAAAACAAAAAACAATGGTTCGAACGTGGTTGCT
>JBDGRL010000022.1:0-5889 GCA_042218065.1 Candidatus Magasanikiibacteriota bacterium
GGGTTTTCTATATCCTTGTTAAAAGGCAAAAATTCTGTGTTTTCTCCTCTAAGTTTGGTGGTGTAGTAAACCTCGTCATTATCAACGGCAAAGTGGGCTATGGAACGCTTGAGCAGAGGTTCATTATGATTACGAGTGTGTATGTATTGATTGATAGCATTTTCTGCTTCCTGGCCGGTAAACTTATTTTTCAGCTCCATAGTAAAAAGAGGCACACCATTTACAAACAACACCACATCCAGAGACCGCTCAGGATTTCGCTTTGAGTGGTGCAGTTGGTTAATTACAGAAAACTGATTCGCCTCGTACATCTCCATATGCTCTGGGTTGAGAGTATGCTCCGGCTCAAAGGCAAGCAAATCAAAGGAGTGACCTCTATCTTTGATGCCTTCTCGGAGCACATCCACCACTCCTCTATTTTTTATCTGCTGGGCAATGCGTGACAAAAGCTTATCTTCTGGATTGTCACGCTGAGAAGAATAGTCGCTCCAAACATCGGGCTGGGTAGTTTTGATATATTCAAGGACCAGCTCAGTATCCAGACAGAGACCTTTATCAAAATTATCTGCAGAGTCACGGAGCTGGTAGTCATTTTCTCGTAGTGCTTTTACTGCGTATTCGTCTTCGAAGTTTTTTTCGTTTAGATTGGTTTTTTTCATGTGTACTACAACTATTTCTTAGAGAGTAATTTAAAGTTAATGATTTTTCGAAAACTTTGCTTAATTTATTTTATCCTTAACCTGATCAAAATTATAAATAATATAACCTTCCCCAACTTCTGCACCACGACTATCTATACTAATCTCCTCTAGGTTAGCATCTTGATCATTTAACTCAGCATATATACTCGAAACTAATGGTCTGAAAGTTCTAGCAAGGTTTTGATCTCTAACTCCAAGTGTAGTTAAGGCAGTGTCTCCAACTTTTAGCCTCACTTTTTCATCATCTATAAGGTAATCGAGTTGTGTTAGGTCTTTACCGTCTCCTGGGTGTTTTTTTGTTTTAAGATGCTCTATATCCATAAATAGATAGTTAATACTAATTCACTTCAAGATTAACAGTAATGCAACAAGCTTTCAACATAACAATTTAGCAAAAACAAGGTTTTTCAAGCTAACTGCTTGCTTTATTATTTTTTCTCCAAGCATCAGCTTTATCGGCATCTTTCTTTACTCCTATTTCAGGCGGTACTCCTTTTAAACAAACCTTGCCTGATGTAGATTCCTTATATTTAAGAAAATAGAACTTGCGTTCTTGTACGTTAGCCTCTTCGTCAAAATAATTATAATATACTGCATCAAAAATATGATGTTGAGCTGAATACAATTCACTACCTGTTTTGGATTTGTCTAACAACTTTGCATTTGCTTCTTTTAAAATCTTATTACCATCCAATGCCTTTAAAGCTGCCTCTTTTTTAAGTTCTGATTGTATGGAACCTAAATCATCCAAAGTTGCTTTGCCCTTTACTAAATCATTCCATAATGGCTTATTAAACCTTTTACCATGAAGAAAATGGAGTCCACTTTCTTCGTTCCAACTTAAAGCAAAACCTTCCTTAGAATGTAGCTTCTTGTCTTCATTAAATTTTATTTCCGGCTTCGTTAATACTACACATTTATCTCTCCTAAAAGCACTCATACAGACATCTTCTGAGTTCTTTTTATATTCCATAATATTTTCAGCTTTTTCATCGCTTAAAATTCCAGCAGTATTTAAAATTTCAGCCCGAGCTAAAAAATAACTTAAATAAAGAGGGGAATTAGTGTCTAAAATTAAAGCATTCTTTACGATATTATGAGGAGCCATAGACCCAGTAGAACCCCACTCAGCTTCATCTATAGCATCCTTAAGTTTTGTTTTTATGGCTTTATTAATAGAACTTTCAATAAATGTATTACTAGTTCTTTTCTCTTTGATTTTTCTATCTATTTTCCCCCAAATTTCCTTATCAGCTGACCATTTTACTGTTTTGCTTACTTCCTGAATAATTTTATCTCTAATTAGATCGCCAACAAAAAAATAGTTATCATCTTCCGGTAATACAGGAAGAAAATCGTCTTCGTATATATCATTTATGTCCGCTTTTTCGAAATTCTTAATTAAGTTACAAACTGACTTTACAAAACTACTTAAATCTCTACAAACAACAACTTTTGGAGTATTAGATATAGAAAGTACAGAATTAAATCTATATTTTTTCACCTCTTTTTTATAAAGCCATTTTATAGAATCCTTAATTTCTTCATCGCTTCTTTCTTTTTTTCTAACAGACCAATTGAACCATTTTTTTGCGTAAGATTGTGGGTCTATCTCTTTATTGTTTATTTTCATTTTAGTTCTTTTATAGTTATTAAACTACCTCATTTTATCTCACTATATTTATCTTTTCTTTTTTCAAAAGCATCTTTACCCCCTTCTAAAATGTTGCATACATCTTCATTTATTGATTCATTTTCTAGCGCACCTGAATGATAAGTTAATTTTTCCATCTCTTCGCCTTTATTTTGAGCAACAATAACCTGATCAGAATCAGTATTAACAACTAAATTAGCATTATGGGTTACAATTATTACTTGCCTGTATTTTTTAATTTTTCTAAAAATATCTATTAAATCTTCCGTAATAAATTCATTATCTAAATCATCTTCAGGTTGATCAAAAATTAAAGGAGAATAAAAGGGGTTAGTAGCTAACTTAAGACACAGATAAGTAGTGCCCTTTTCTCCTGCAGAAGTATTCTCAATCTTGCTTCCTTTATACTCTACTACAGGTTCAACCTTCAAATATTTAGATCTGTTTTTTAGCATTAAAAATAGATTGGATAGTTTTTCAACTCCAGAAATGAATTCCTCCTCCTCCATTTGCAACAAGCCCTCTTCTATAAAATCAAAATAATCATCCACATTTTCTATACCAAACTCTCTCTTAATTTTTTCCATTCTGTTAGGTTGAGGAAAATGACGTAAATTTAAATAGTCCTCTTTCAAGATCTCATAAAAATTTTCTTTATCAAAATTTATTTTTCCATATATTTTAATACCTCTATTGTCTAGTATATCTTCCATTAGTTTTTTTTGTTCTTCGTTCCAGTCTGCATTGCCTTCTAGTAAGTTTTCCCAAGCATCATCTATCTTATTTATTTGTCTTTCTAGTTCTGACTTTATTTTATTACCATAATTTCTTTTTTTCTCTTTTAGTTCTTCTAAATCTTCCTCTTTCTTATTAATTTCTTCCAATTTTTCTTCAAAATCTCCTTTCTTCTCTCTATATTTTTCAGCATTATCAAGCAATGAAGAAAGTGTACCTTCAAATCCGTCATTTTCAAACTCTTCTTTAATACTTACATTTTTCTCTTTCTTCTCTTCTATTTCTTCATCTTTTTGCCAGATCTTAAGTTTAAGTTTAGATTTTTGTTTATCTAAGTTTACCTTTTCGATATCATACTTTTCCAATTCCTTATTTAATCCTGATTCAACTTTTAATATTTTCTGAATTAAATCACTAATATTTCTTTGTTCTTTTTTAAGGTTGTTAATATCCTCAATATTGTTTGTATAAATCTCCAATTTTTCTTTATTTTCTTCAGTGGTAATAGTTTCTAATAAATCATCATATTCATCTATTTTGTTTTCAACTCTCTTTTTATCATTTACCTTATCACCTTCTTCATTTTCTCTATCAAACCACTTCTCTATTTGGGTTATGTCTGATTGAATATCTTCAATTTCATTTTGCAAATCTTCTGGAAAGCTTAAATCAGGTATGTTGAGCATATCTTTAACCTCGGAACCTAGATCTTTGTTTTCTCCTTCTATTGCATCTTTAACTTGATTTTGTCTAATATAAACAAAATCCTGGTTATTTTCTTTATTTTTAGAATAAGATACATTGCTACCATCATTTTTCTTATAATTAACTACAAAATCCTTACTATTAGTAAAATTACCTGACTTAGTGCTTTCTGTAAGGTCAAAACAATCAGCAAAATAGTCAACTAAAATACTTTTTCCACTACCTCTACCACCAATTATTGAAACCATATCTCTATTAAGAGGTAATTCATTTTCTTCAAATAAAACATTACTACCTCCATCTTCTTTGAAAACTTCTATATCTTCTTTTATAGAAATTTTAGAAAAGTATGGTTTTTTATAATCTGAATAAGGGGTTTCTTTTTGAATTTTTACTCGATAGTTAGGCTCAAAAGTAATTTGATTCAAACCACTAAAAGTTAAATCAGATTTTATCCAAGTATAATCAAAAGTATTTCCACAGGATGGATGAAGCAAATTCGATTCATTTTCAGAATCTGAACCCCAAACACATGGCTTTAATCCAGAAAACCGATTCAGTATTTCCTCTTTAGGTGTATCTGCTTTTTTGCCTAATAAAAAATCTCTATCTTCTATATTATTCGAAAAACAAATATCACTGTAGTTTAAGAAAACTCCTTTTGTATTTCCACTCCTACTCTTATTCTTTAAATCATCATACCAGTCCAATTCATTCAGGCTCCCGTGCCCTTTTTTAGCTACTATAATTTTATACATATCAGAACTATTACTTAGCCCTTCCAACAATTTCCTTAAGCTTTCTAATTGTTTTTTAAGATTTCTTCTCTTAAGAGTAATTGTATTTAGTGCCTGATTTACAAACTCTTCTTTTTCTTCTTTTGAAAAATCAGATATAGTCAAATTTGGTTTAAATTCACCATTATTATTTTCTGCATGACCTATTTTTATCAAATTGCTTTTTTTGCATTTTAATTCTTCCTGATCCTGGTAGGCAATATTTAAATCTTCTACAAAATTGTCACTAATTGTTTCAACCTCAAGTTCTGGATCAAATACTATATGAAGGTTTATAGCATTTTCTTCTTCTGTAAAATTTTCCAATCTTAATTCTAAGCCAGGAATAACGAATAAATAAGAATCATCTTCAAGTCTTAAAGTAGGATAACCGTCAATTTCAGTACAATAATTCTCCTTAATTTCTTCATAGCCTTTGATAGTGAAATAATCACTAGTAGCTATTGCAGAAATATTATGTTCAACGGCCGCTTCTTTCAAATTTTCTATGTAAACACCCCATTCATCTGAGAAGTTTTGCTGATATGAAGCAGGGGTATGAACATGCAAATCCCATTTGTGCCAAACAGAACCTCTTGGGTTATTAGGGTTAAATTCAGTCATAAATTAATTTATTTTAATTTTACCTGTAACAACTTTTGAAATAAGTGTCTTTTTATATTCTTTTAACTTTTGATTTTGTTCTTTTACTTTAGAAATAACTTTATCTATTTCTTCTAAACTTTCGTTTAAAAAGCCAATAATTTCTTTCTGCTCCTTTTTAGGTGGCAATAAGAAGCTAGTATTTAAAAAATCTCCGTGATTTAAATCTGGTATAGTAGTGACTCCTGCTTTTAGCTTTAATAATTCTTTTAGTCTTTTATCTTTTAAGAAATAGACTAAAAAATCTTTAATAATCTTATCTTGATCAAAGTTTATCAAGAAAAAATTATTATGAAAAACCCCTTTAGTATCGGTAATAACTTCTCCTGTTGCTCCAGTTCTGGCAAGTAGTATATCATCTTCATCACACATTACTTCTTTTCTGGGGTCTTCTATATATTCTACATCTGATTTTTTATCATCGCTATTCAAAAATTTTACTGTTATATATTTATATCTGTTTTTACCTGGTTCGTGAAATCTTTTAGATCTATCTATTTGCAAACCTTGATGCAATCGCATAAACCTACCAAATACATTCTCTTCCCAGTGTTTAGGAATCTCACCAATCCACTCCACACCGCTATCTTTCATTGAAGTGTCTCTATCTATTCCTTTTGTCACCGCCTTAGTAATAACCGCTTGGCGTTTTTCT
>JBDGRL010000023.1:0-13131 GCA_042218065.1 Candidatus Magasanikiibacteriota bacterium
ATACACCATTTTCCAGCACTTTTCCTTGGTAATTTATCACAGCAGGTGGCTGAGTTTCAGCATTAACAGAAGAAGGAATTAATAACTTAACCACCGACAATAAAACTGCAAGTGCCAAAAAGGCAAACAAAAAGAATCGGTAGTTCCTTAGTGTATTATTGTTCTGTGAGCTTTGAGATGACATAGAAATACCTCTCCCCTATATAATATGTTGTATATTATTTTACCACATTAAAAATCATTAATAAAAAAAGAGCGACCTTTTAAGATCGCTCTAAAATGTAGATAAGTTTTTAAATTCCTAGAAAAAATATTTCTGACAAACCGAAGTCAAACCTTTTCTATATTCTTCTTTTTCTTTTCTTTGATTTCTTCTACTTGTTGGTTATACTCTTCCACGGTGTCATCTAGCTCATCTATCTTCCTATATCTCTCGTCTTCAGTTATTTCTCCTTCTTCTTCCGCTAGTTCAATCTCATCCTTTATTTCACCTCTAATTTTTCTGATATTAATCTTAGCTTCTTCTGCTTTCTCATTTAACACATCTATCAACTCCTGTCTCCTCTCGGAAGTCAACTCCGGCAACGGCAAGCGAATCTTTTTTCCGTCAGTAACAGGATTTATATTAATATCAGCCTCATGTAAGGCGCTTTCAATATCTTGAACTACATTTTCATCATAAGGCTCTACCAGCAAAGTCTTAGCGTCTTCAGTAGAAATCGAAGCTAGAGTTTTAAGTTCCTGAGTATTTCCATACGCTTCAACATCTACATTCTCTACCATTTTAGGATTTGCTCTACCAGTACGAAGCGAAGCTATCTCTTCTTTGAAATTTTCTATAGTATCCTCAAAGTTTGACTTATTTTGTTCAATAAAATTCATATGCTTGTGATTAGAGTATATTTTAAGTTAATCGTTAGTTAATCTTGCTTAGGTTTCATAAAGCCAGCATAAATTATATCAGTATTT
Source organism: Candidatus Magasanikiibacteriota bacterium (assembly GCA_042218065.1). Classification (GTDB taxonomy): domain Bacteria; phylum Patescibacteriota; class Patescibacteriia; order Magasanikbacterales; family UBA922; genus JBDGRJ01. The sequence goes on from JBDGRL010000023.1 coordinate 970, forward strand.
TCGTCATGCACCCTCAAACTTACCGGCCACTGGCCTGTAGGCAATTCTTTAGTAGACCAACTGTCTCCCCCATCTTTACTAAAGTAAAATGTCGACTTATTTTTAACTGTGGCGGTGTAGTAAATATTATTATCATTTTTTGGATCTATTGCCAAGCCCCATATATCAGCACTGCCCGGCGATGTAATCAAACCCAAGCTTTCCCAGCTATCACCCTTGTCATCTGATACAAGTATTCCATATTTCGATGCCCAAAATATCTTATCCGAACCTCCAGGAAAAACCGAAGCCCTGTGAAAATCTAAAGCTTGCGCGAAATCATTCATCGTCTTTTTTAAGTTCACCCAACTTTCGCCTAAGTTACTGGATCTATAAAGACCGCTTTCTTTTGAAGCGATGTATATCATGTCTTCATGTTGTTTGTCGGTATACATATTCTGGATAGTCATCTCAAATCTCTTCATTACATTCCAGCTAGTGCCAAAATTTGTAGTGACCAGCAAATCACCGTTCTTTTTCCCCATAAATAGTTTATAGGGTTCACTCTGTTGGAAGGCTAATGTATTAATCCTAGCATTACTCCTGTCCTCTTTATAAACCTGCTCCCAACTGCGAGTACAATCGGTAGTACGATATACATTGAAACCATCACTTGCAAAAATAGTACACTTATCATCCGGGTGAATAGCCAAAGCATATACGAACTTGTTCTGTAACGGACCTTCATCTTTCTGCCAAGTCTTACCTTGGTTATAACTATAATAGAGACCACTCCCTCTTGAGGCCCAGTATAATGCATCTGGATCTTGAGGATCTTTAATCAATTTATAGACACTTGTATTTTCAATATTTTGCACTCCGCTTGCTGTGGGCAATTTCGATAACTGATTCCACTTTTCTCCATTATTAGTAGTTACAAATACTCCAGCTGGACCACTCGTATTTGGGCCACTATCTCCTCCTGGTGTTACACTACAACTAGCCCCAATAAAAAGTAAAGAAAATAATATTAAAAATATTTTACTGATATTGAATTTCATGATGTAAAATTAAGGAATTGTTTGTAAAATTTTATCCAAAATTATTTTTTTATTTATATTTTTTCTCAAATTTTCCTTACTTTTCTGTAATACTCTTAAAACATCTTGTACTTCCTTAAAGTCCAAGCCTAACTCGAATATTTCTGTCTGTAAATGTAAGTGTAAGCCTTGTTGCCAGTTTGATATCACCTGCTCTAACTCTTTTCTGTCACTGTTGTATAAATCATTTATTAAATTAGTCTTTTCATAAAAAGGCTCTTCTTTCATTTGTTCAAGAACACTTATCAGATCCTTAAATTCTTCATATTTTTCATAGTTTTTACTCCAATCTCTTGCCTGTTCAGTTAGTCCACAACTAGACTTTTTTATTCCTTGAACGATATCCTCATCCAGCTCTTGGCTCTTTAGGTATTCCTCTATATTTTCTGAATCTACTGGACGAACATATATAGTTTGACACCTTGAGTTAATAGTAGCCGGAAGAGAGTTTTCATCAGTCAACAGCACAAAAATAGTGGTATCTTCTGCAGGCTCTTCAAGAGTTTTCAAGAAAGCATTTGCAGAATTCTGATTCATTTTTTCGCCCTCTTCGATCAATAACACTTTTGATTCTCCGTAGCCTTGAGCAGAAACAAAAGACCTGGCCTCTCTTATTTGGTTTATTTTTATCTCTTGACTATCCCGGGTCTTCACCCTCTTGAAATCAGGAGACTTCTCAAGTTCGTCCGATCTTAGTAATTTTTTACTTACTCTTTCGGCTATACGAGATTTGCCTACATTTTTTGGTCCCACCAAACAATAAGCATGGCTTAGCTGTTCATTTTCCTCAGCTTGCTCAAAGAAGTTAACTATTTTTTGATGCCCTATTAGTTCCTGATTCATACTATTAGTATATCACAACATTACTTTAGCTCCAATACTGTAAGGAGACCGTTGAAAAACTTTAGTAAGATTCGAACCCATTGCCGAACCCCTTCAATGAGACAAGCTCAAAGCCGGGGTTCGGCAATGGGTTCTGCATCTATTTTGTGTTTTTTCAGCGGTCTCTTAAGACAAAAGAACTTTTGCCGTTTGTCGAGCACATTTTTCCCATGAAAATTCTTGTAATCTTTTTTTGCCAAACTTTACTTTATTTTCGATCAAGTTTCTATCACTCAATGCAGATTCTATCCCTTTATAAATTGAATCAACAGATAGAGGGTTTACATATATAGGTGCTGAACCACCTACCTCTTCTAAACTTGTTCCTTCTGAAGCTAAAACAGGTGTTTCACAAGAAAAAGCTTCTAATACTGGAAAACCAAATCCCTCATACAAAGATGGAAGTAGCAGAAGTTCAGATTGTGAAATTAAATCTCTTTTAAAATCTTCGTCAATCCACCCTATCTCCTTTATGTTTTGTTTAAACTTAGATCTTTCTATCTCTTTTTTCACTTCTTTATAGCCATATCCATGCTTCCCGCCTAAAACTAAGCTTAAATTGGAGTGATCCCCATTTTTAATCTTATTGAATGCTTGTATGATTCTAGGTAAATTCTTTTTCAGCTCTAATCTGCCTATAAACAACAAAAAAGGCTTTTGTATATCATATTTGTTCAAAGCTTTTTGTTTGGGGCTTGGACTTTGGTCCTCTTGATGGTAATCACTATTGAATCCATGAGGTATGACATGAATTTTTTCTCTACTTACACTAAATTCTTCAGTTAGTTCTTTTTTTGTAAACTCGCTTGGTACTATTATTTTACTTAAACTTCTGGACATCTTAGCAGGCATTAAACTGTAATATCTCTCAAATAAATTATATGATTGCTGAAACTTTGCCGCTGCTATATCATGGATAGTTAATATTGTCTTTTTTGGATGAAATAGAGGAAAAGTGTGACCTGGTATGAAAAGTGCATCTACCGGAGAAGCCACCATCTCATAGCTAAGTCTGATCTGAGTCCAAAGCCTCCAGGGCCAACTCAATACTTTACTTTCCCAGTTTTCCGGTAAATCTTCTAAACCAAAATTTAGCGGTCTTTTCGAATATAAAATAACCTGCACATTTGCAGGTACTTCTTCTTTTAAGTGTTGTATTATTTGAAAACAATATTTTTCTACTCCTGTTCTCTGCTCCTGGTTTGCTCTGGAGGCATCTATACCTAATCTCAGAGGCATTTTATAAGTTTATTTGGTTTTATTCTGTTGATAAGATACTCCTCTTGTAGCTTTCTAAATTCTCCAGTGCTATACCGGTGCCCTTAGCCACCGAAAGAAGTGGTTCATCAGCTACATAACAAGGAACACCCGTAGATTGTACAATTAATTCATCTAGATTTCTGAGCTTGGAAGAACCTCCTGACAATATTATCCCTTTTTCCATAACATCAGCTGAAAGCTCGGGAGGAGTATCATGTAAAACCTCTTTAATAGAGTCGACAAGGTCTTCTAGGTTTTCTTCCAAAGCTTCAGTAGTGTCTTCAGAAGATATCTCTATAGTCCTAGGTAGTCCTGATATCATATCTCTTCCTTTTACCTCCATTGTTAGGTCTTGATCCATGAACATAGCCGAACCAACCTCTTTTTTGACTTTTTCTGCTGATCTGTCACCTATAGCTAAGCCATGTTTCCTGCGAATAAACTCAGATATAGATTGATCAAACTGCATTCCACCAATTCTAACGGAACCACAAGAAACTATACCTCCCAAAGAAATCACTGCCACTTCAGCAGTACCTCCACCTATATCTACAACCATATCTCCCGAAGCACTACCAATAGGGACACCTGCACCAATAGCTGAAACTATAGGTTCTTTAATAATATATGCAGCTCTAGCACCGGCAGCCATAGACGCATCAATAACAGCCCTCCTCTCGGTAGAAGTAATTCCAGCAGGAACTGCAACCATCACTTCCGGACGAAACAATCTCAAAGTACCCAAAGCCTTATTAATAAAATACCTCAACATCGCTTCTGTAGTCTTGTAACTAGCAATTACACCATCCTTTAGAGGTCTTTCAGCTACTATGGTATCTGGCGTCCTGCCAATCATATCTTTAGCCTCATTCCCAACTGCTAAAACCTCACCATCATCCTTAGAAACAGCAACCACTGATGGCTCATTTATCACCACACCTTTATTGGGTACATGCACCAATACATTTGTCGTCCCCAAGTCAATTGCTAGTTTTTTTCTCCACATATTATTAAAATTTAACCCTGAAATTACGATCCTTATTTAAATTGGTAGATAGGCTATAGATATCGTTACCCCAATTTTCTTTTAATTCAGAAGGTTTTGCATCTTTTATATTTTTATCAAAATCAAGGCTTAAAGTCAATTTGGGTTTATTTGTGCCTATTTGCTTTTGAACAAGAAGACTATACGAACCTTCTCGTATTTGTTTTTTTATTTTTTCAGGCAGAATATAACTGTAAGTTAAGCTCTTTTTATTTTTAGGCTCAACTATAGTTAGTTTGCCAAACCATTTTTTATTCAACTCCTTACCTTGTTTAATTTTGTCTAAATCTACCTCGTCACCATTAATTTTTGCAGATAAAAGCTCAGAATTTTTATGCGTATAAACCCTAGCAAAAGTTCGATACTTAGATGTTCTCCAGTCATATCCGCTTGTATGGTCATATTTCATAGTAACAGTTGCTACAAGCTTTTCATTTTTTTCTTTAATAGAATAATTTAAATCTCTATTAATAGCATGATCTGTTTTGAGGGCGGCTAAATTAGCATCTACCCACATGAGATAATCCCCCTTGGGCTGCCTTTTTACCTCACCTGTATACCCCTCTTTTGATAATTTTTCTTGTAAGTTCTCATCTTGAGCGTAAACTATGATATGCTTTTCTTCTAACATCTCACGAACTAAGTCTAAGTAGTCATCATATTTATCCAACAGATTTGCCTGTACTTTTCCAACTATAGATCTAAATAAAGGTTTCATTATCTGTTTGCGATTTCTGAAGCTTAAACCTCGTTCTTTAAAACCATAGTGAACTCTATACTGTAATTTTCTTATAATATTATCTGCGGTGAACTCAATACCTTCCGCTTCTACAGGACCGACCGTTCGTATAACTTCCTCTAAAACGGTAGTTGTTATACCTACGACAAAATCTATTTTATCAGCAGCTACACCGCCTTCCTTTTGATAAAACTTTAAACCTTTTCTGCTGCTTTTAGCAAAATCAGGGGACCAGTTGCTATCCCGGAAGTACCATCGATCTACTTTAAGCTCGTCTTTTATTATTTCCGGCGGTTTAGGTTTCCATTTTTTTGGAGTTTGATTGTCAAGCTTTTCTACACCTTGTAAAGTCAGAACCTCTATCCTGCCTTGATCAACTCTTATAGTTGCGTATGAACCAATAAAACCACCTCCGGGTCTTAACTCAGTATTATTTAAAAATAGCAAAAGCACAGTCTTTGGTTCATGAAACCCCAAGAATGTAGGAGCTAAAGACAATAAAAACCTATTCTCTGCACGGACCCTCTTCTTTATCTGTTCTTGCACAATTTCGTTTTGTACAACGTCCGTAAGCTGTATATTACTAGACCATTGGTAAGCAAAATAAAAAAATAAAGACAAAAGTATCAAAATACAAGCTACTATAATTGACCAAAATGTAATTTTTTGTTTTTTTGTCTTTTCCATTATGAAGCTCTTTGTTTTTGAGATACATTAAACCCTAAATATTTTCCAAGCATAAGTCTTGTAACTGCATCTATAGCCGGGATAGCGCTAACGAATATCAAAGAAATCGGCAGCAAAACCCACTGAAGCAACATTATTAAGTACTTGTGCTTAGGGTGGGAAGACGGCCTTTTTGGTAGCAAAGGTAGACTTAATATAGCTGAAACTACCATGCCCAACATTGCTATACCCATTAAAATTTGCAATATATGAGGAGCATTAAAGAACAAGGCAGTCTGACGCAAAGACTCAGAAGCTGTCCACATAGGAAGCCTGCCTAAAATTGTAATCAATAAAGCAACTAAAGCCCAGGACCATTTGCCTTCCCATTCTATAAATAACCACTTAAACTTTTGCCAAAGTGGGATATTGTTTTCTTCTTTTTTAAACTCTCTGATTAAATACGGTATATGTTCTACCCCCCACGCCCATCTTCTCTGTTGTCTGTACAAATTTTTTATACTTTCCCAGTAACTTTCATCTCTGACAGTGTCCATAGATACCGGGAGATACATAGGCGTAACCTCGTAATCTCCATCATATTGTAGCAAACATTGATAAAAAATCCTAGAATCTTCACTAACTATTCTTTTATCATGAAAACCGGCATCAACTAGTGCTTTAAAACTCATAGAATGAGAAGAAAAAGTTACAAGAGAATCCTGTCGGGATAAAGCGGTCATAATCCAGAATGTAGTACCAAAAGCCATTATTCTTAATACCGACTGGGACTCCCATATATTATTATTGTACAAAGCTATAGGCTGAAAAGAACTACGAGTAGGATTGGGGTGCTTACAATACAAGTAAGTTAAATAAGAAAAATAGTCTGGATGGCAAACAGTATCAATATCGAAAATTGTTGTTATTAGATTTTCATACTCCCAACCTTTATCATCTACATACTTTTTTACTTGTTGTTCTGAATAATGCAAATTTGAGCCTTTCCCTGGAATCTCATCTTCAAGCCCTTCCGGATGGAGAGTAAATATTAAATCTTTAAAACAATCAGAATACTGATCCTTTATTTTTTCAAAAATATTTCTGCAATGTTCCTCAGTTCTGCCTTCACCAGCAATAACTACGACAAAATTCTCTTTTCTATAAACTGACTCATTAAGTCTTTCAATAGTGGTTTTTACTACCTCCCAGTCTTCATTGTATAAAGTCAAAAAAACCAAATGCTTTTTTTCTTTCCAGTTCGGAATTTCATGTCTCATCTTATCATCCCAATCAAATTTTAGGGTTTGTTTCAATCTTCTCCAAGCAACCACTAAATAAAAGGAGAAGTTTAACACTCTCAAGACCCAATAAATATCAAAAAGGATGATAAAATAAATCATCCATAAAGGCTTTACAAATGACAGCACAACAGTTCCTATCAAAGTCCCCCAAACTGTCAATCCTGGGAGTATTTCATATAACCGGTAACGTTGATAAGGTGTCAGAATCATACGTTTATTAATTTATATTCGGTTCTCCACTATATTTAGCAGAAATATAATTACTACCTGAGGACTCTAACTTTTTTCTAAGCTCAGATAATGTTTGTATATTTTCTGTGTTCAAGCTATCATCGGCTTCATTTTTATCAACAGCAAGCAAGCTTACATCTTCTATAAACCGAACTGTATTTGCTATAGTTGTCGCAATTCTATTAGCAGTAAACCTTCCCGAGGCTGAAAGAACAATCAACCCCTCAATATCATTAATATTCAGTTCATTTTTATCTAAAAAGGAATCCAAACTTTCTAAGTACTTCTCTGCTTTTACTTTTTTTATATCTTTCGAGATGACCTCATCTTCAGAAAATAAAATTAATTTCAATTTTTCATCAATGGTAGGATCAAGTAATAAGTAGTTCATACTAAATTTCAAGATCATTAACTACTTTTACATGGTCTGCTTCAAAAATGTTATACAAGAATTTATCCATAATATGATGTCTTTCTAAAAACTCATCTTCATCCATAATCGTATATTTCACCTCCGAACCAAATTTTTCTTCATACTCATCGGTCTTATCAGAGACAAAATTAGAATTTACATCACCAACCATTAACATATCCGTAGGTGTATCTTCCTCCCCGGTAAATTTGCCGGTAACCACCAAAAAACTCACCTCCCCTGCTCCTTCAACAAGCTCTCTTACTAGCTCTTGTTCGTCCAAAACCTGTTCTTTTAAAATCAAATCTTTCATCTCTTCATATACCGGAGAATTCTTATTGATACCATAATATTTCCTCAAAGCAACGCCGGGCTCAGACGTATCTAAATCTTTGGGTTTCTCCATTTCTTTTACTAGATTTACATCTTTTAAGAGGTTTATTTCTCTACGTACCGCATTTACCTGCACATCTAAATCTCTGCTGAGTTCTCTGATAAAATAAACTTTGTTTGGGTTCTTAACTAAAAGCCGTAATAGATTCAAACGGGTATTTGAACCAAATAATTGTTCAAGCATAAAAAAACTTTAAATTAAGACATTTTGGTCACTCTGATTATTTATAGTATAATTATTGTGTATTGTAAAGTAAAATTGAGAAAACTTACTCATGCATAAAGACCTTGAGATACAAGAGTTTTTCATCGAAGGCAACGAGCAGGAAAAATCTCACGTATTACTACATATAACTGAACCAACTACACCCGAAGAAAAAAGAGAGGGGTATTTCTTTGCAGTTGCAGAAGTAGAAAATGGCACAACTGAACAAATAAGGCATGTACAAAAAATGATCGATGATATGGAGTCCGGGTTTTATGAAACCGAAGATTCTGAAAGCAGTTCCTTTGAGTCGACCTTGGAATTTATAAACAAAAGAAGTCATAAAGTATTACAATACGAAGACTCAACTCTACACTGTTTTGTATGCGCTGTTAAAGAAAACCAGGTTTCTTTTGCTTATCACGGCAAACCTCAATCTTTTTTATTTTATAATGACAAAAAAGGCTATCAAAAACTCGACCTAATAGAAGAAGAGGAAGATAATAAAAATCAGCTTTTTTCTGCTATGCTAGAAGGAGAAATTCATACTGGTGACGTTTTATACATCGGAACCCCAAATATAGAAAAACTCCTAAGTGAAGACAGACTGAAAAGCCTCGTAGCTAACAATTCAGTAATGCAGGCCGCTCAACACATCCAAAAGTCACTTACCGGTTTCAAGCCTGATTTGTCATTTGGAGGTGTATTATTTCAACTTCAAGATGAGAAAAAGAGCAAAGACAAACAAAGCACCCAAAGTACAGAAACTAATTACAGACCTACAAGCAGCACAAAAGAAGAAAAAAAGCTACATAATAAAGCTATAGTCTCGCTCGGAAAAATAATCTCAAAAGGAGCGAAAAAAATATTCAGATTCTTTGCTAGGACACTTATTGCTATTAAAGATATTCTTATAGGTGGAATGATATTGATAACTGACAAAGGAGGCCAAAGGAAAACTATAATTCGCTCTATTAAGAGAGGCTTTAAAGATAAAAAACGTAATTTCCAACAACTTCCAATACTCAGCAAAGTCTTATTGGTAATTGCTATATTATCAGCGCTTACTTTTGCCGGAAGCATAGGCTATATAAAATACAAAGAAACAAAACAAGCCAAAATCCAAAAATACAAAAATAAAGTAAAAGCAATAAAAAACAAAAAGAATAAAGCTAAATCAGAACTGATTTATGAAAAGGAGAAAAAAGCACTGACGCTACTAAATGAAGCTAAATCTATGTTAAACAACCTACAACAAGTAGATACAGAAACAGATATGATATCCAAATCTAAGCTAAGACAAGATATACAACAACAACTAAATGAAGTAAAAAAGGTAGAAAAAGTGCAATCAAATGAGTTTGTGAAACTAGATGAAAAGCTGAAAAATAATAAACTAACTTCTCTAAAAAATAAAATAATAACATTTGGATCCAGCTCAGAATCAATGGAGATAATAAATGAAAATAACAAGAAAAAACAGACAAAGGAGCACTCTGTATTTCCAAATATAACTCACGGAGCAGCCTCTAAAGACAGTAACTCAGCTATTTTCTTAACAAAAGACAAAAACGCAGTTAAGCTAAGTTCCTCGCTAAACTTGTCAAAGAAAGAATTTTTCGCCGAAGAAAAAGCTGATATTGCAGATATATCTACTTATGCAGAGAATCTTTATGTATTAGACAATAATAATGAACAAATTTACAAACATACGCCAATACAAGATGGTTTTGCTAAAAGCACAGCATGGATTGACTCTGAAACCCAACAAAAAATAGATTTATCTAATGCAAATTCCCTAGCAATAGACGGCAATATTTATGTACTTAAAGAAGGCGGAAATATATTAAAACTCTTCAAAGGCAACAAACAGAAATTTCAAACAAAGGACATAGTTCCACAATTAGAACAACCTACTCAGATATGGACCAACGCCGATGCTGATTATATCTATATCTTGGAGCCAAAAAATAACCGTATCGTAGTATTAAATAAAAATGGCAAACTAAAACACCAAATAACATCAGAAAAATGGTCCAATCCCAGCTCTATGATTATTAGAGAAAAGAAAAATAACGGCTATGTGTTGGATAATGACAAAATTTTAAAGTTTAGTCTCAACCTATAAGAAAACAAAAACAGCCCGCGGAGAAGCGGGCTGTTTTATTTACACGTCTTTTTGGATCAAGAAACCGTCGCCCAATTAGGTACCTTATCTTATTCTAATTCTACTGTACCGCCAGCCTCTTCTAGAGCCTCTTTCAGTTCTTCAGCTGCTTCTTTATCCATATTCTCTTCTATAGTAGATGGAGCTTCATCTACCATACTCTTTGCATCTGCAAGACCAATCTCCAGCTCTTTCTTTACTGCCTTAATGACTTGGATCTTAGCGTCACCAAAGTCGGTCAATACCACATCAAACTCAGTCTGTTCCTCTTCTTCATCACCTGATCCGCCTCCATTTCCACCGGCAGCTGGAGCAGCGGCAGCAGCTGGAGCAGCGGCGCTTACACCGAACTTGTCCTCTAGAACCTCTACAAGCTCGGATAACTCAAGAACAGACATCTCTTCAATCTCTTCTACAATATCTTCAAACTTCTCCGGCACTTCCACTTCTTGCTCCTCCTCATTTTTTTCTTCGTTGTTATTTTCGTCAGACATATTTTGTTATTAGTTATGAATTAAGACTCTTTCTGCTCTTTAATAGAATCTAAGGCATTAACCAGATCGGAAGTGTTGCTAGAAAGTGCTGTTACAAACCCAGAAATAGGGGAATTTAGAGCTGAAACCAGCTGAGCTTTCAACTGTTCCTTGCTTGGTAGTTCTGCAAGATCTTTTACTTTCTCTTGATCTATAAAACTACCTTCTAATATGCCACCAAAAACATCTATAGCATCATAATCTTCAGAAAAGTCTGAGATTAATTTAGCAGGTAAGACCTGATCTGTTTCGCAAAACATAGTAGCCACCCCGCCCTCAAATTCCTGAGGATCTATATCTTCATACCCAGCTTTATCTAAGGCTATATCAAGCAATGTTTTTTTGCTAGCCTTGAACTCAACCCCATTTTCATAGCATTCTCCCCGGATATCTTCCGATTGGTCAACTTTTAAGCCGTGAAAATCGGCAAAAACTACCGATTTTGCTTGTTTGAGCTTATCTGTAAGCTCTTCAACAATTTGTTCTTTTTCTTCTCTGGTTTTTGCCATAGCATTGTATTAAATAAAAAATCTACGGCTGTCGCCGCAGACAAATATGGTAAACCCGACCTTTAGAGATTGTTTACCTCGGCAGCAAATTAAGCCTATCGGCTGCTGCGGTCTGCGGTAAGTCAGGTGTGATTTTAAAAAAAATACTATCTTTTGTCAAACTTTCAGTTGGACTTTATTTGGGCTTTGTGGTGTAATATATTTGTTAATCCTTAATAAAATCATTATGAGTTCCACTCTCAGACTGGGGACTACAGTTGTGTTAACATTTCTATTAGCACTATCTTTAGCTGTCGCTCCCACTTTTGCTAAAGGAAATAGTGAGCGATCCTCCAGTGCGGTAGAAAAAAAGCAAGAAAAAGCCCACAAGATCAAGAAGGCGAAGGGAGATAATGGACAAAAAGTACGAGGTTTACCAGGAGCACTAAAAAAACTTGACGATAAGTTTGACAAAGACGACCATGGTAAGCAAGCCTTAGCGATACCAATCTATCTAGGTGACGGTTGGGTATGTAAATACGACCTACTTACAGGGACAATTGTAAGTTGCTTCCATTACGAAAAACTGGAAGGAGATACTCAATAAATTAATAACCGACCTCAATGAGCAGCCAATCTATTTAGGTTGGCTGCTTCTTTCTTGACTAATCTTAGAAATTTACATATAATGACCTCTGTAATTATGCCGCCATCGTCTAGCCTGGTCTAGGACGTCAGGTTTTCATCCTGGAAACACG